>JAEMRJ010000059.1 GCA_016463365.1 Thermoleophilaceae bacterium
CCGTCGAAGACGATGTCGCGGTACGGGTCGTCCTCGACGATCAGGAAGTCGTACTTGTTGGCCAGGTCCAGCAGGCGCTGACGCTTTTCGAGCGGCATCGTGCAGCCGCCGGGGTTGTGGAAGTGCGGGATCGTGTAGACGAAGCGCAGGTCCAGGCCGCCGGCGAGATCGTGCTCAAGCGAGTCAAGATCGAAGCCGTCTGACTGCAACGCGTAGCCGACGAGGTCTGCGCCACGCTGGCGCAGCATCAGCAGCGAGCGGTCATACAGCGGCTGCTCGATCGCGACCTTGTCGCTGGGCGAAACCAGTTGGTCGAACATCAGCGCGCAGGCGTGCAGCGAACCGTTGGTGACGATCACGCGATCGACCTCAACGCCCTCTTTCTCGGCGATCCACTCGCGGAGCGGCTGGTAGCCGACCGCGGTGCCGTAGCCGAACGCGCCGGCCGGATCGTTGGTGAATGCGTTCTGCGCCGATTCCTTCAGTCCGTCCACAGGGATCAGGTCAAGGGACGGCGCGCCGCGGGCAAAAGAGATGGTTTTCACGTCAACAGTCATGCGCGTCAGGTTATCGAGAGGACATCGCCAGCAGCCACTCGGTGAGGCCCGACGTTCTGAGCAGCTCGGTGAGCTCGGCATAACCACCTGCCGCCGGGTGGCTGCCGTCGCCCGCGGCAGCTTCGGCCTGCCAGACGCTGCCCGGTCCGAGCGCTTCGAAGGTCGAGATGTAGGGGACCGCGCGCAACGTTGAGATCTGATGCATCACAGAGTCCAGCGACTCCAGCGCCATGTCGGCTTCGGCGTCGTCGCCGACGGGCGGCGGGCCGATCACAAAGACCGGCACGTGGTGATGCTCGGCGCGGTCGAGGATCTGCTCGAGCGCTTCCAGTGAGTCGTCCTCGGGCACGCGCAGCACCGCGTCGTTGGTCCCGAAGCAGAAGACGGCGAGCTCGCGCCGCCCGTGATCGAGCTCAGTGGCAAGCCAGCGCTCGGCGACATACGAACTCGGGGCTCCGGGCACGCCGTGGTTGACGAACTCGATTCGCGAAATTCTTGCCGCCAGGCGTCCGACCCAGCCCAGGCCTTCTGGATCTCCCTGCCCGAAGGTGAAGCTGTCACCGAAGAAGTGTGCGCGGGGATTCAGGATTCGTAGGGGTTGACAGCGAAACTGGGCATGGCGCGGAGAAGTACTTTGTCGCTGGTCCACATGGCGACACAGCCGTTGAGAGAGGCTGCTGCAGTGTGAATCGCGTCGGGTGTCTTCAGGCCGTGGACAGCACGCATGTGCGCCGCGAGTTCGTATGCGCGCGGCGTGATGTTCACGTGCGCGAATCGTGCCAGAGAAGAGCGGATTGCGTCAATTCGTCCTCGATTCCCGCCACGCAGCGGTTGAACCATGCATTCGAGATCAACCAGCGGTGAAGTGACGAGGCGTTGCTCGTCGTCCATGCGTCCGATCGCCATCCGCGCACTGTCACCGTTCGGGCCGGTCGAAAGCGTCGCGTCGATGATGATGCAGCTGTCCAGGTAGATCAGTCCCACGCGTCGCGCTCCTCGCGAATCCATGCAGCGGATTCCTCGTCACTGATCGCCCACGCGGGATTGATCGGATTTTCCTTGAACCACTGGGCAATCCAGGCGGGGTTCCCCGGCGTCTCATCGATTTCGCCGTCCTGTGGAATTCGCTGCAGCCGCACAGCCGGCTTGCCGCGGCGCGCGATCACGACTTCCTCCCCAGCCAGGGCAGCGTCGATCAGGCGAGAAAGCTGATTCTTGGCGTCAAGTGTGTTGACCTGCATGCGGTCATCCTAGCCAACTTGGCCAGATCTGTCAAGTCGCAAAAAAGCCCCGCGCCACATGTGTCGCGCAGGGCTCTGAAGCTGGCGTGGGCGGCCCGGCGTCAGGCAGGCGCGCCGATCAGCTCCATTGCGATCTCTGCAGTCTGCGTGGGCGTGCGGCCGACGCGGATGCCGGCAGCTTCAAGCGCCTCGGCCTTGGCCTTGGCGGTTCCGGCCGAACCCGAGACGATCGCGCCGGCGTGGCCCATCTGCTTGCCCTCGGGCGCGGTGAAGCCGGCGATGTAGCCGACCACGGGCTTGGTCACGTGGTTCTTGACGTACTCGGCGGCCTCTTCTTCGGCCGATCCGCCGATCTCACCGCTCATCACGATCAGTTCGGTCTGGTCGTCCTGTTCGAAGAGTTCGATGATGTCCACGAAAGAACTGCCCGGGACCGGGTCTCCGCCGATGCCGACGATCGACGAGTTGCCGAAGCCCTTCTGGGCCAGCTCGTTGCCGATCTGGTAGGTCAGCGTGCCTGAACGCGAGACGACGCCGACGTTGCCCGGCTTGAAGAACGATGCCGGAATGATGCCGACGTTGGCCTCGCCCGGCGAGAGGATGCCAGGGCAGTTGGGCCCGATGATTCGCGTGTTCGGGTGGTCGCGCTTGACCTGGTTGTAGAGCTTCAACTCATCATGCGCCGGGATTCCTTCGGTGATGATGATCACGACTTCGACGCCGGCTTCAGCGGCTTCCAGTGCAGAGGCCGCGGCAAATGGCGGCGGCACGAAGATCATCGCCGTGTTGGCCTGCGTCTCGGCGACGGTGTCGGCCCAGTTGGCGAAGACGGGGATGCCCTCGACGTTCTCGCCGGCCTTCTTCGGGTTGATCCCGCCGACGACGTTGGTGCCGTATGCGCGGTTGTTCAGCGTGTGGAACGAGCCTTCACGGCCGGTGATCCCGGCGACGGCGAGGCGCGTGTCGTTGTTCACGAGGATTGACATGTCTAGCTCTCCTTGTTGGCGAGCTCGGCGACCAGTGCCGCAGCTTCGTCCATCGTCTTCGCGGGGTGCACGTTGGGCAGCGCCGCAGCTTCAAGAATTTCGCGGCCCTTGACGTCGTTGGTGCCGTCGAGGCGCACGACAAACGGGACCGAAGGCTTGAGGTCTTCGAAGGCAGCGACCAGACCGTTGGCAACCTCGTCGCAGCGGGTGATTCCGCCGAAGATGTTGAAAAGCACTGCCTTCACATCCGGATTGCTGAGGATCAGCTCAACTGCCTGCTTGACCTTGGCGGCGTCCGATCCTCCGCCGGCGTCCAAGAAGTTGGCCGGCTTGCCGCCGTGCTGGGCGACAACGTCGAGCGTGCTCATGACCAGCCCTGCGCCGTTGCCGAGGATGCCGATGTTGCCGTCGAGCTTGATGTAGACGACGCCCTGTTCCTTTGCCTTGACTTCGATCGGGTCGGCGTTGGCGGTGTCGCCGAGGCCTTCACGGTCGGGGTGGCGGAAATCGGCGTTGCCGTCGAGCGTGACCTTGGCGTCGAGCGCCTTGACTTCACGCTCCGGCGTGATGATCAAAGGGTTGATCTCGGCGAGCGTGGCGTCTTCTTCGATCCAGACCTTGTAGAGCGAGACGAGCGCATCGGCGACGCCTTCGATCACGTCGGCGTCAGCGCCTCCCTCGGTCGCGACGCGGACTGCGTCTTCCTTGGTCAGACCGATCAGCGGGTCGACGTGGTGCTTGATCAGCTTCTCGGGGGTGTTCTCTGCGACCTCCTCGATGTCCATGCCGCCTTCGGTCGAGAACATGACAAGCGGCCGCTTGGCGGAACGGTCAAGCAGAACCGAGGCGTAGTACTCGGTCTCGATGTCGGACGCGTGCTCGATCCAGATCGTGCGCGTGATGTGGCCCTTGATGTCGAGGCCGAGGATGTTGTTCGCGTGCTCGGTCGCGGATTCGCGGTCCGGCGCAAACTTGACGCCGCCGGCCTTGCCGCGGCCGCCCATCAGAACCTGGGACTTGACCATCACCGGATAACCGACTTCGTCGGCTGCGGCGAGCGCGTCTTCGACGGTCGTCACGGCCTTTCCGTCAGAGACCGTGAGGCCATGCTTGCCGAAGAGAATTTTTCCTTGATACTCGAGAAGATCCATCGTGGGGGCTACTCCAATTAGGTGATACGCGAATGCGGTATGCCGAACGCGATTCGTAGTATGTCTTCCTGCGTCGGCGCGCGCGGAACGGTATCAGGGCAAATAGCCCATAACAACGCTGTTTCTGGCAGCACTGAGCGGATTATTCAATGGCAATTCCAAAAGACATCAAGTGGATCACCTTCGACGTGTACGGCACCCTCATCGACTGGGAGTCGGGCGTCTACGAAGCGTTCACCAAAGAGGCCGAACGGACCGGTTTCAACATCGGCGACAAGCCGACGCTGATCGCGCTGTTCAATCAGCATCAGAAGGACATCATGAGCGGCTCATATGAGCTCTACGCCGAGGTCCTGCGTCGCGTCGCGCTGAAGATCGCCGAGGACCTCGAATGGGACCTCGAGCCCTCGCGCACCAACTTCCTGCCTGATTCAGTCGTGCGCTGGAAGCCGTACCGCGAGGCAAACGCCGCGCTCGACCGGATCGCCAAGAAATACCAGGTCGGGCTTGTGGTGAACATCGACGACAAGCTCCTGGTCGCCAGCCGCCGCCATATCCGCAGCGACTTCGACATCGTCGTCACCGCGCAGCAGGTCCGCAGCTACAAGCCAGAGGCCGCCCACTTCACCGAGACCGCCCGCCGCATCGGTGGCAAGAAGGGCTGGATGCACGTCGGCAGCGACTACTACTTCGACGTCGCCCCCTCGGTCAAGGCCAAGCTGCCGACCGTCTGGATCAACCGCAAGAAGGAAAAGCCGGACGATCCAAAGGCCAAGAAGCCTGACCTCGAAGTGAAGAACCTCCGCGATCTTGCGGACAAGCTGAAGGCTTAGTTCCCCTCAGCAGAACTTCGCTGATCTTCGCTTGCCTTCGTCGGTCCACGTCGCGCGGATGCCGTCGGACTTCAGTGACATGAGCTCGAGCTGGTTCAGGTTCCTGTCGAGTACGACGGTTCTGTCCCTGGAGAGATTCGCTGACGGGCAGTGCATTTCGATCACCGAGCTCGGAGCATCCGATGGAAGCGGAGGCATGACGCCGTCCTCTGTCAACGGCAGAACCACGTCGAATCCAATCACGAACGAATGTCGCGGGCCGATCGTGGCGCCGTGGATATTGCGTCGACAGACGTTCGCGCACATCGGAGAAACGTTTGCATCGACTGTCGTCCTCGTGGCGACCTTCCGCATCGAGTTTCCAGTCTTCAGGTCGAGCAAACGACCGCTGCTGTAGTTGGCTGCAGTGAGTGGGCCGATGAACTCACGCTTGTAAAACAGATATCGACCGTTGGTGCGAAACAGGCTGAATGACTCAGCTTCGAATTGAAACAGCCGTTCAATCCGGAGTCGCTTTCGGAAGGTGTTGGAGCAGGCGTACGCGCCGATGTGTACGGTGCTCGCACCTTGCGAAACGCGTTTTGCGTATACCTGAACGCCGTGCTTGTGCAAAAGAAGTTTCTCGACGGAGTCGGGAGCACAGGACTTGGCGGCGCCCGATGCTGTTGCCGCCGGAGCGATCGCACACAGTACGACCAGGATGAGTACGCATTTGAGCGATGAACGATGCATCTCGGTGATCTCAGCAGAACGGGGCGGACTTCGCAGTTGGTCCGTTCCGCCATGTTGCGAGGTTTCCGGACCTGCGAATCGATCCCAGATCGTCCATCGACATGACCTTGTCAAGGATCGTGCGAGTTGGGCTGGTCAGACCGGGCTGGAAGCAGTGCCGTTCGATCCAGAACTGCTCACCCAGATCCTTGCCCTCTGGGCTGACGAACTGCATCCGATAGCCGATGACGAATGATCGGGCCAGCCCGATCGCTGCACCCCACGCACTGCGGTAACAGTTGATTTCGAGGGGCGCGCACTCGGGTGTTGCCGCGTAGTCGATGTCCCTGGGTCCGAGCTTCTTCGTTGACTCGCCGGTTTTGAGATCGAGCAGGCGGCCGATTGAGCCGCCACTGGTTGCCGGTCCGCTGAATGAGCGCACGTAGAAGAGGTAGCGCCCGTTGGTGCGAAACCGGCTGAACGAGTCTGACTCAAACTCATTGGGTTCAAGACGAAAGTGCTTGCCGTACTTGCTTGAGCAGGCGTAGACCTTCGATTTCACGGTGTAGGAGCGCACGCCGCCGTCGTGCCAGGTGGACTTTGCGCCCTTCTTGGGCACGCAGGTCTTCGAAGCCGCCTGAGCGGGGCCTGCAACGGCGAGCAGCGTGAGCAGGGCAGTGAGCAGTAGTGCGAGCGAGAAGCGATTCATGACCGAGGAAACACGAGGCTGACACAAACGATTCGGCGCTCTACCGATTTCTGGTCAGCTCGAACCAATTCAGCGTTCCCGGCAGCGAGATGCTGTTGACTTAGGTCGCGGCCAGATGTCCGGTCAGCATCAACGCGCGATTTGCGCCCGTCGGCCGGGCACCCCGGCCATCACCAACGCGCTCGCCGCCATTCCGATGATCATGAAGACTCCCAGGCCCCCGAATCCTGCGGAGTCGACGATCAGTCCGCCCACGGACGCGCCCACCAGGTATCCGATCTGTACCGCACCGGTGCGCGCCGCCATCATCGCGCCTGGCTTGTCAGGCAGCTGGTCGAGTGCAAGCGTGGAGGATCCGGCCGCGCGCAAACCGGCGGCGATGCCCATTGCGATCGCGAGCACTGTCGTCACGATCAGCGCGGGGTGGACGTTGAACAGCGCCGCCGCGAGCACGCCCATCGTCAGCGTCGATGCGATCAGCAGCACGCGCCGCGGCCACTTCTCGCCAGCGCGCGCCGCCGTGGCCGATCCGACCATGAAGGCAAGCGATCCGAGCGGCAGCAGCAGTCCGACCATGGCCTCGCTCAGACCGAACTCCTCGCTGTAAAACGCAGCGATGTAGGTGATCTCCGCCGTCCACACCGCGAAGGCCAGCATCTCGCCAATCGTCCAGCGGCGACCGCCGCGGTCGGCCAGCGCGGCCAGCAGACCGGTGCGCTCATCCTGCGCGCGGATGTGCGGATCAAGTTTGGGTGCAAACAGCACCGCTGTGGCGGCGGCAAGCAGGCAGAAGAAGATCGGCACAGCAAACCCGTACTGCCAGCCAAAGGCCTCCGCCAAGAATCCCACGATCGGCACGCCGATGATCCAAGCCAGCGACTGCAGCGCGACCACCCAGCCGATCGCCCAGTCGCGCGCCTCGGGCGCGAAGAACTCACCGGCACCGGCGAAACCGCTGGAGAGCAGGAAGCAGATCCCGATTCCCGTGACGGCCTGGCCGACCCCGAACACATACAGGTCAGGCGAGAGTGCAGAGATCAGAGCGCCGAGCGCGCCCAACAGTCCGCCGATCAACATCACGGGCCGCGCGCCGCGCTTGTGGATCCAGCCGCCGACGGCGAGCGTCGCGAGGACTGCGGTGAGCGCGCTGATCGCCCGCACCTGACCGACCTGACCGATCGTCACGCCAAAGTCCTGGCTCATCCCGACAAACAGTGGCGGGATGCTGGCCATGCTCGCCTGCGAGGCGATCGTCGCCAGCGGCAGGGGAAAAAGCAGTCTTATGTCGCGGTCGGGCGAGGGGGCCACGAGCGAGAGTCTTGCGTAGTCCGGGCCCTAAGAGCTGAGCGGCTTGCGCAGGACGTACACGTCCTGGTTCTCTTCATTGCGTGCCGTCGCGTACTCAGCAACTTCCCACTTCGGCGTGAGCTTGTCCAGCACCCACTCCTGCGAGACGAACGACGTGCCCCACTCGTCGTTGACAACACCCCAGTCGCCGTCCTTGCCGAACTCGGCGGCGTACCAGTAGCCGGTGTCGTAGAGCGCGGCCTTGATGTCGGTCAACTGCTGTGCCGAGCGCAAGCCGAGCGCTCCGTAGAACGCCACTGACTGCGCGCCGTGAGTGGTGGAGATCAGGTGACCGCCGGGCTTGAGGATCCGCCACATCTCGTCGTACCAGGCGAGCGCGAGGCGTTCGTTGTAGTGCGACCAGATCGAGATGCCGAATGCCGCGGTGAAGAAGTCGTCGGCAAAATCCGTCGGCGGATCGTTCGGGCTGACGCGGAAGTCGATGCCCTCCAGATTCGCTGCGGCCCACTCGATCGCCGGGCCGTTGGGGTCACAGCCGAAGAGATTCGCTTCCGGGTAGGCGGCGGCGAGCGCGCGCGTGACGCGGCCGGAAGAGCTGCCGAAGTCGAGGATGTTGTCGCCCTCAGCGATCGGTGATCCTGCCGAAGCCAGACCGTCGGCGATCATGTCCGCCTGGTAGAACGCGCCGCCGGCGCCGAGCGGGCTGTGGGTCATGGCGTGGACTTCTTCGGGCGGGCGGGAGGTGGTCAGTCCGGTCTTCTCAAGCACTGCCGGGATCTCGTAGTGCGCGCCGAGCACCAGGTCCAGACGCTTGCGCTCGACGCCCTCGGCCTTCGACCATGCGTCGGTCATCCGCACCTGGCGCGGCGGAGCGCCGGGTGGCACGGGAAAATCGATCATCGTCTGGTCCGCATTGGCGGCCGTGGCGATCGCTTCGACGTCTCCGGCGTCAAGTCGCGAGTGAATGCGCTCGGTGGCGGGTGCCGCCTCGACCGCATACGGCTGGGCGCTCATGGCGCGCGCCGTGATCGAGACCGTGTCCTGCTGATCGATCGGCGGCGGGGGCGAGAGCTCACGCCACGCGTTCGCAAAGCGACGCTTTGCCGTGCCTGCCTTCTGCCTGAAGGTGCCCATCAGCGGGCGGTCTACTTGATGATCGCGAGCGTGTCGCCGGCCGAGACCGACTCGCCTTCAGCGGCCGAGATCGACTCGACCTTGCCGGCGCGGTGAGCCGTGATCTCGTTCTCCATCTTCATCGCTTCAATGATGAAGAGGACGTCACCTTCAGCGACTTCAGCGCCGACCTCAGTGGTGACCTTGAAGACCGTGCCCTGGAGCGGCGAAGTCAGCCCCTCGCTGGATGCACCGTTGCTGCTTGCCGAACGCTCGCCACGCTTGGGAGCCTTCTTCCCGGCCGGAGCAGCGCCGCCGCCAAAGCCCGCAGCTTCGCCCTCGACCTTTACGTCGTAGCGCTTGCCTGAGACCTCGACGGTGTAGGTCTTGGTGACCTTTTCGACCGGCTCCTCACCCTCGACGGGCTTGGGGGCCTTCGGCTTTGCAAACTGCTTGAGCCAGGTCTTGTCTTCGGTGAGGTCTTTGCAGGTCTCACCGTTGGCCCACTGCTCGCTTGCGAGCAGGCCCTTGTGGAAGGGGATCAGCGTGGTCGCGTCGATCTTGTACTCATCGAGCGCGCGCAGCATGCGCTTGGTGGCCGCTTCGCGGTCTTCGGCCCAGACGATCAGCTTGGCTGCCATCGGGTCGTAAAGCGGCGAGATCTCGCTGCCAGCGGTGACGCCGGAGTCGACGCGGATGCCGGGGCCCGAAGGCTCCACGTAGGCACCGACGTAGTCGCCGATCTTGCCCGGAGCCGGCGCGAAATTCTTGCCGGCGTCTTCGAAGTTGATGCGGCACTCGATCGAGTGGCCCTTCAGCTCGATGTCATCCTGCGTGATCGAGAGCGGCTGTCCGGCGGCGACGCGGATGCCCTCTTTGACGATGTCGACCCCGGTGACTTCTTCAGTGACGCAGTGCTCGACCTGCACGCGGGTGTTCATTTCGAGGAAGTAGTACTCGCCGTCCTGCAGCATGCCCTCGATCGTGCCGGCGCCGCGGTAGTTGACAGCCTTGGCGGCGTTGACGCCGATCTCGCCGATGTGCGCGCGCAGCTCGGGGCTGACGGCCGGCGCGGGTGCCTCTTCGATCAGCTTCTGATGCCGGCGCTGCACTGAACAGTCGCGCTCGCCGAGGTGGATCACGTTGCCCTCGTTGTCGGCGAGGATCTGAACCTCGACGTGGCGCGGGTTGGGCAGGTAGCGCTCCAGATATACGGTGTCGTCGTTGAAGAACTTCTGTCCTTCGCGCGCGGCGCCCTCGAATGCTTCTTCAAGTTCGTCTGCGGTGAGCGCGACGCGGAAGCCCTTGCCGCCGCCGCCGCTGGCTGCCTTGATCGCCACCGGGAAGCCGATGTCGGCATCGATGATCTCGCGCGCGGTCGCGACGTCTGCGACCGGCTCAGTCGTTCCGGGAACGATCGGCACGCCTGCATTCTTCATCAGGTCGCGAGCGTTGGTCTTTGAGCCCATTGAGTCGATCGCGCTCGGCGGCGGTCCGATCCAGACGATCGCTTCGTCCTGGCAGCGCTGCGCGAACTCGGCGTTCTCGGCGAGGAAGCCGTAGCCCGGGTGGATCGCCTCGGCGCCAGAGCGCTTTGCGATGTCGATGATCTTGTCGATCACGAGGTAAGTGGTGTCTGACGCGCCTTCACCAAGCGTGTAGGCCTCGTCGGCGTGACCGACAAACAGGGCGTCCTTGTCGGCGTCGCTGTAGACGGCGACGGACTGGACGTCGAGCTCTTTCAGAGCCCGGAAGACACGGATGGCGATTTCGCCACGGTTGGCGACAAGAACTTTCGTAAACATAGGGGCGGAAGATTATCCGCTTGCATCTTGCGGCGAGGATTGACGCCGGTCAGTTGAGCAAAAGGCCGAACGTATCCACAAGATCTTTGATCGAGGTGGCTGTCGCGTTGTCCGCGAGCGGGAAGCTGTGCTTTCCGGCGTTAACGATGTACACATGATCGAGGTCGAGATCAACGGCCGCGGTGCGCATCGAACGGGTGAATTTCGGTGAGTCAGTTCGCTTGATCTCTACACCGAACAGTTTGTTCCTCACCGGCAGAATCAGATCAACCTCAGCTCCGTTGCTGCTGCGCCAGTAGTACGGGCGGATGCCGCTGCCTGGTGCGCATTTGAGAATCTCCTCGATCACGAACCCTTCCCAGCTGGCACCGAGCGCCGGGCTTCTCTGAAGGGAAACAGGATCGTCGATATCAGCGAGAGCGTGAAAGAAGCCACTGTCGCGAAAGAGCAGTTTCGGTGACTTCATCTGGCGCTTTCCGAGGTTGGCCGTCCATGCGGGCAGCGAGCGCGTGATCATCGCGTCGCCGAGCAGATCGACGTACTTGCGGGTTGACTGTTCGGAGAAGCCGATCGACCGCGCGGCCGGCGCGGCCTTCCAAATCTGTCCGTGTGAGTTGGCGAGGATTCTGAGCAGTCGCTCGACCATCGCAGCGGGCTGACGAATACCGAATGCAGGCAGATCCCGGGCCGTCAGCGTGCGCAGGTAGTCGACTCGCCACTGAACTGAGTCCTTTTCAGTTTTGGCGAGGAATGACCGCGGAAATCCGCCGCGCAGCCAGAGTTGATCGATCGCATCAAGGCCGACTTCTGAAATGGAAAAGCCACCGACATCGATGATCGCGATCCGACCGGCAAGCGACTCGGACGCCTGGCGCAGTGCCTCCGGTGAGGCGCTTCCGAGCAGAAGAAAGCGGACTGGCGATTCGTCACGGTCGACCAGGACACGCAGGGTGGAAAACAGGTCTGGTGCGAGCTGTACCTCGTCAACAACCACGAGGCCTTCGAGCGACTCAAGCGCCAGCGTCGGCTCGGCGAGTCGAGCGAGGTCTGCCGCCCGCTCGAGGTCGAAGTAATTGGGGCTCTCCGCATCGAGCAGCGACCGCGCAAGAGTGGTTTTGCCAACCTGTCGCGCGCCGACAAGCAGTACGACTGGAGCGATCTGAAGTCGAGCTTGGACAAGCGACAGAAGTTCTTCGCGTGCGATCACGCGTGCAGTTTACCATGGAAATCCACTAGGTAGGTATCGGATTTACATGGTCGATACCGGGAAGATTCACAGGTGGGTCTTGAAACCTGCAGGGAGCAGGCGCGTTAGGCTGCATGGATGGGCCTGTTCAAGAAACTGACCGACCCCGGCCCGTCCGGCGGCGATGGCGACCGGGACGATGATCCCCAGAACCTGGGGAAGGCTTCGGGCGAGCAGGTGCGATCACTGATGGCCGAACACCGGGCGATCGTTCAGACCGACGGCACCGACGGGCGCATCGTCGATCCCACGGCGCTGATCATGGGCGGCATCGCTGCCAGCGGTCGGATCGACTCGGTCAAACGCGCGGTCAAAGAGATCAACCTGCAGGACACCTTTGATGTGCACGTGACCGTCATCCCGGAGGACGGTCCGGAGTTCACCGCGCACATCGTGCAGCCGGTCGCCGAGGAGTACGTCGGCGTGGCTGTCGCCGGCCAGGCGTTGAAGCTCAAGTACAACCCCGACGATCACGCGCTCGTGTGGATCGACTGGGTGGGATCGGCCGAGCTCTAGGCGAACGGATCGGTCAGAGCTCGAGCGGCGGCCGCACAGTCGGCGCCGGCATCGCCGTCGGTTCAAGCCCAGCACTTTCTCCGCGCTTGTGGAGATGCAGCTCTGCCTTCCACGGGTTTATCAGGCGGTGGGTGAGGATCAGGATCGTGATCGTCACGTAGAACGCCAGCATCCCGCCGATCAGCACGGCGGGCAGATACTCGATGTCGGCCTTGGCCAGCGTCGCCGATGCCGAGAGCACGAGCACCGTGCCGAGCGCTGTGCGCAGCGTGGCTTCTGGGACCTTCACGCTCAGTTGACTGCCGATCCAGACTCCGGGGATCGATCCGATCAGCAGCGTTCCCATCAGCGCGAAGTCGACGGTGCCACCGGCCCAGTGCGCCAGACCCGCCGCCCAGAGCAGCATCGCCGCATGGAAGACGTCGGTGCCGACCACGTAGCGCGGAGGCAGTTTGAAGATTGCGATCAGCGCGACAGCGATCACGGTGCCGCTGCCTGCGGAAGTGATTCCGATGATGAAGCCGGTGGTCACGCCGATGGCGATAGCTGTGATCTTCAGCCTGGTCGTAAGGGTGACGTGATCCACGCCGTCACTGGACTGAAAAGTCGGAAACAGAATCGACCGCGTCAAGGTGAAGATTCCCACGAGCGCAAGCACTGCTCCAAGCGCGATCAACGTGAAAGTCTCGACGTCGTCGCCGTAGCGGTCCTTCGCCAGTGAAACGACGCGTACTCCGCCGACCGCCCCGGGGACGCTCCCTGCAGCAAGCCAGAGCGCAGCACCGAAGTTCACGGTCTTGAGCTTGAAGTGCTTGTAGCCGCCGACCGTCTTGGTCACCGCCTGGTATGCGATGTCAGTGCCGACGGCCAGGGTCGGCTTCACCCCGAAAAGCAGCACGAGCAGGGGGGTCATCAGTGACCCCCCGCCCATACCTGTCATGCCGACCATCAGGCCGACACCAAATCCAA
>JAEMRJ010000176.1 GCA_016463365.1 Thermoleophilaceae bacterium
ACAAGAACGTGCGCCCGGCGTACCTCAAGGCATGGTGGGACGTCGTCAACTGGGACGTCGTCGCGGAGCGTTACGCCGCGGCCAAGTAGTCCAAGAACTCCGCCGGTGAGAACACGGGGATCGTCGCTCGCAGAGCTGTGAGGTGGCGGTCCCCGCTCACCAGCACCGCCTGGTCCTTCAGCGCTATCGCGATCAGATAGTCATCGTCCGGGTCGTCGCACTGGACAGGCGACCGAGTTTCTGGATCCACGACCTTGTGGCCGAGGAGCTCGAGCAGCTCGAGCAGATTTCTCGCCTTGTCCTGATCGATCTTCTTCCTTATGCGGGGATAGGTCAGCACACGCCGCAACTCGTCAATCAAGGTCGGTGACGTGACCAGTTCAAACTCGCCGCGATCCCAGCGTGACAAGAGCTGGCCCGGCGGTCCCTCCGGCCGAATCAGTCCCGAGAGGATGACGTTGACGTCGAGGACGGCCTTGATCACGCCGCTCTGTTGGCCTTGCGCTGCTCTTTGGCTCGCTGCTTGCGCGCCCACGCCTGGGCCTCGAGGGCAAGCTCCATCGCCTCATCTTCGCTCAGCGGCTCGAGCGATTCTTGAGCGATCCAGATTGCTTCGAGCGGACTGGTCAGAAGCGAGTCCCGCAGCGCTTGTTCGATCACTTCGCTCTCGCGCAGACCTTGGCGCGCCGCGCGCAGCTTCACGGCCTTCAACACCTCTTCGTCGAGGGTCACCGTTGTGCGGGTCTTCGCCATCACTGCATCATAACATCATGATGCAGTGATGTGAGACTCAGGATTTCGGCAGCTTTGTCGTCGAGGTGACACTCGGCGCAGTCAGCAGGGTGGGGTTCTTCAGCTGGACGCGCAGGCGCAGGCCGTTCTTTGCGACACGCATCGGCACTGTGCGCTTGGCGGCGGCGGTGCACTTCCCGTCTTTGTATGAGAGCGCAAACGTCGGTGCAGCAGCCACCTTGCCGCTTCCGGTCGATCCCGAAGCACCCGTCGTCTTCGGCGGAACACTGACCTGAAGATCGCCGACGCAGTGGGAGGCGTCCATGCCGGCAGCCGTAACCTCAAGCGTCGCGCTCGCGGTCAACTTGGACCCTGCGCGCTTGAGCTTCCAGCTCGGCTTGACGATCGTCCCCGCGATCGGAGTTGGCCCCGCGGGGGTTGACGGCAGGGCGCTGGAACCGAAGATGAGTGTCGACAGGAACAAGTTCGAGGGGCCCGAGCCGTCAGGCGAGATCATGTAGCCGATGTTGCCTCCCGTGCACTTGGGCGCACCGCTTGCAAGCACGACGCAGGTGGCGCCCTTGTCGGCAACAAACGATTTGATGCTCGCGTCACCTGGGTTGAAGGCCGTCGGCGTCAACGAATTCGGGACGGATTCGCCGAGGCCGAGAGCCCCGAAATAGTTGTCACCCCAGCACTTGATTTCGCCGCTCACCAGCCGGGCGCAGGAGTGCTCCCAACCGACATCGACCGCTGCGACGGCCTCGCCTCCGAAATCGACATCAATGGGAGAGCTCGAATCATTGGTCGTTCCGTCGCCGAGTTGACCGGAGTAATTGTCACCCCAACATCTGACCGTACCCCCTTGGAGCAGAGCGCAAGCGTGGTTGTAGTCAACCGCAATTGCCTGCACGGAAGCCCCTCCGATGTCGATCGGAGTCGGGTCAGCGATAGAGGTCGAAGCCGACGGCGAAACTACGTGGTCATTGTTTCTTCCCCAACAGCTCGCGGAGTTGTCGCTGAGAGTGACGCAGGCGGTGCGCCAGCCGACCGACAGCGAGGTCGCAGCTAGTTTGCCGAAATAGGGGCTGACCGGGGTTGGCGAGTTGTCGAACACACCGTTTCCGAGCTGGCCGTAGAAGCCATCTCCCCAACATTTGACCGTGCCGTCGTAGAGCAGCGCGCAGAACGTGTTCTCGCCGCCTCCAATCGAGACCGCGCGCGCTCCGCCGAGGTCTGTGGTCACAGGCAGCGCGGAATTGTTCATGTTCCCGTCTCCGAGCTCACCGGAGTCCCCGCGGCCCCAGCACTTGACGACGCCACTTTCGAGCAGCGCGCAGGTCGAACTGAACGATGCCGCAATTTGTGTTGCTTTCTCTCCGCCGAGATCGGCGACCGTGGCAGGGCTGTGCCCGTAGTCCACGCTGTTGTTCACCTCGCCGTAGCTGTTCTCACCGATGCACGTCACAATGCCCGCTTCGTCGAGTGAACAGAGGTGGTAATACCCGATCGCGACCTGAGGGGTCGTCGCGCCGGTCGTCGCGCCGGCCGGCGCGGCGCCGAACGCTGCGACAGCTAGCAGGCAGACCATGAGTGTGGGCAGTGAAAAACGCTTGGGGAGATTCTGGAGTGAACGCATAGTTCACCCACCATCGACCAAACCTCAACCTGCCTGAATACCCAGTCACGCATTCACTGGACGCAGGGCTTCGCGCTATTCGGCGGCTTCGCCTGCCTCAAGTGAAGGCTGTTCGGGACCAGCGGCTTCGACCTCAGCGGCCTCATCAACGACCTTGTCCTCGGACGATCCCTCCATCACCGGAGCGACGGCAGAAACCTCGTCGTCGTCCTTGATGTTCATCACGCGCACGCCCTGTGAGGCGCGCTTGTACTGGGAGATCTCGCCGGCGCTGGTGCGCTGGACCATTCCGCCCTGGCTCATGAACAGCAGCTCGTCGCCCTCGCGCACGATCAGCGCTGCGGCGAGCTCGCCCTTCTTGTCGGTCAGCTTGATCGTCTGGACGCCCATCGTGCCGCGGCCCTTGATCGGGTACTCGGTCATCGCGGTGCGCTTGCCGTAGCCGCCCTGTGTCACGACGAGCAGGTCGCATTCGTCAGAAGCGACTTCCATCGCGATCACTTCGTTGTCAACGCCCTTGCTGATCGGACGCGCCACGTTCATGCCGCGAACGCCACCGGTCGAGCGGCCCATCGGGCGCGCCTCGTCTTCTTTGAAGCGTACGGCCTGACCGGACTTGCTGATCATCAGGATGTCGTCGTTGCCGGTGGTCGTTCGGACGGCCACCAGTTCGTCGTCGTCCTTGATGTTGATCGCGATGATTCCGTCGGCCTTGATCGGCGTGTTGTACTCGAGGAACTCGGTCTTCTTGACCTGGCCCTTCTTCGTGGCGAACGCGAGGTACTTGGACTCCTTGAAGTCGCGCGTCGCGATCACGGCCTGGACGCGCTCGCCCTCGCGGAGAGGAAGCAGGTTGACCAGAGCTCGACCCTTCGCCGTGCGCGCCATCTCGGGCAGTTCGTAGACCTTCTGGCGGTAGACCTT
>JAEMRJ010000177.1 GCA_016463365.1 Thermoleophilaceae bacterium
CCCTAGACGAGATGCTTGATCCCGGCCTCGAGCATATGCACCGGCATGGGCGCGCCTGGCGTGCCAGCATTCAGCGTCGGAGGCTGCTCAGCGAAGCGCTCGCTGACCTCCTCTTGCTGATCCCCATCGGGCTACTGTTTTTGTTCGCAGGCGGGGGGGAGTGGGCCGCCGGCTGGGAGGTCACGTTGTTGGTGGGGGCCTGCGCGGTGGCCTCGATGGTTCGTTTTGAAGTCGGCTCAGGGTCGACATCGCCTCACCAACTCGTGACGATTCCCATGTGGTTTGCGGTGCCGCCACCATGGCTGCCGGTGCTGATCGGACTGAGTTTCGTGCTGGGGGGAGTCCTCGAACACTGGCGCGATCAGAACCGCGAGCCGCTGTGGCGCAACGTCTTCAACGCGGGCGATGCCTGGCCCGCCATCGGGCCGGCGGTGGTTTTCGCAGTCGCCGGTTCTCCAGCGGCAACACTCGACGTTCTCCCCCTCGTTCTCGTCGCGTTCCTGGCACAGGTCGTCGTCGATGTGGTCTTCACGGTCGGATTCGGCTGGCTCGTGCACGGGGTCCCGCCGCGGATGCTTCTGCGAATGTCTGCGTGGATCAACATGACCGACGCGGGGTTGGCTCCGATCGGGTATCTCGTCGCCGTGGTGTCGCAGCAACAGCCGGGGGCGGTGATTGCGCTTCTTCCCCTGATCGCCGTGATCGGTGAGTTCGCACGAGAACGGCGTGAGCGCCTGGAACAGGCGCTCCAACTCTCGACGACGTATCGCGGGACCGCCCAACTGATGGGCGACGTCCTGGAGGCCGACGATGCGTATACCGGCGGCGAGCACACTCAAGGCGTGGTGGATATGGCGGTGGCCGTCGGTCTTGAGCTTCGACTTGAGCCACGCGAGATGCGTGATCTTGAGTTTGGCGCGCTTCTGCACGACATCGGGAAATTGCGGGTGCCGAACGAGATCATCAACAAGCCGGGCTCGCTCAGTGCCAGCGAATGGGAAGTCATCCGCCAGCATCCGATCTACGGTCAGGAGATGCTCGACCGCGTCGGCGGCGCGATGACGGATGCCGGCCGGATCGTGCGTGCCCATCACGAACGCTGGGACGGGTCCGGATACCCGGATGGGCTAGCCGGCGATGAGATCCCTCTTCCGGCACGCATCATCACTGTCTGCGATTCGTTCAGCGCAATGACCACGACGCGGTCGTATAGCGCGGCCAAGAGCCATGATGAAGGCCTGATTGAGCTGCAGCGCTGCTCGGGGACCCAGTTTGATCCCGTGGTCGTGGAGATGCTGTATCGGGTACTCGCACGAGACCCGTCGTTGGTTCAGCGTGCAGCGAGCTCCGGGTCGACGAACACCTCGGCCGTGGCCGCCGGCCTCGGGCTCCGGCCGATCGCCTAGGCGGCCGCTCGCCGAACGTGGTGCTGGCTGCCGCGTGCGCGATCGCACTGTCCTCCCGTTGGAGGACAGGTAGCAACTGAGTGTCCCGGTGGATTGCCGTCCAACAGAATGGGGTACATAGCGGCGCTGTGGCCGGGAATTGGGCCGTGGGACCGATGTCAGTGGGTCGTCTGGCCTCGTTCGCCTGGCTTTTGTGTGACTTGATGCACCGACACCGTGAGCGCTCTGGCGTGACACGACGTACGAGCCTGTTGAGTTTGCGTCAATAGCCGATTCGCGGCCTTGCGGCGACAATAGACCGAGAAGTAGCTTGCGGCTCGTGACTGCCGCCCTCAGATCGGGAGCCTTCCCGAGGCTCGCCGCGCTCTACGTCTGCAACTCGGTGCTCGAGTGGTTCGGCAGCGTGGCGATGATGGTGATCGTCTATGAGGCGACGGGTAGCGCGTTCGCCGCGGCGCTGCTGTTGGTGGCCAAACAGGTCATCCCCGGGCTCGCCATGCCCTTCGTGGGGTCAGCGCTCGATCGATCGGATCTCCCGCGGGTGCTCATTGCCACGTTTGCGATCAATGGTCTGGTCCTTGGTGCCATCGGACTGCTGGGGTACGGGCCGCTGATGTTCGTCCTCGCTGCGCTTGCAGGTACCTGCGGGGCGATTGGTCGAGCGAGTCTCAGAGGTGCTGTCGCGCGCGTCCTCACGGGCGACGCCTTCCGGCAAGGAAATGCCACGCTCAACATGCTGATGGGCGTCATTGCCCCGATTGCCCCCGCGCTTGCGGCTTTCGTTGTCGCAGTAAGCCATGCCTCGAGCGCGTTGCTGATCGCAGCGGTGGTCTTGCTCGGCGTGTCACCTCTTGCGCTTCGCCTGCGCCTGACATCCGCTCAGGGTGACGAGCACGTCGAAGAAGAGGTCGAAGAGGGTAAGCACGCAGAGACGCCGATGAGGGGCTCTCGCTCGACCCCGCTGTGGGGCGTGTTGTCGCTCGCGGCCGTCATCACGTTCGCGTTCTCGATGGATGACCCTGCGCTGATGGGATTCAGCGAGGAAGCCCTGCATTCAGGAGTTTCCGGGTTCGGAGCCATCTACACGGCCGGTGGCATTGGGATCACGCTCGGAAGTGTTCTCTTCACGCGCCTCATCGGGTGGCCGATGTTGAGGATCTACGTGTTGGCCACGGCGCTCTCAGGCGTTGCGTACCTAGGGATGGGCGTGTCGCCGAGCATTGAGGTTGCGTGTCTGTTCGCGATGCTTGGCGGAATTGGGGCTGGCATGGACTGGGTTGCCATCGCAACTGCAGTTCAGGAAGCCGCAGGCCGGGGACATGAAGTACGCGCCGCCGCTCGCCTTGAAGCGATAGCAATGATCGCCCCCGGAGCTGGGTACCTGGCCGGTGGTTTGGTCGCCGGAGCCCTCGGGCCGCGCGCAGCGCTCCTCCTTCCGGGGTTGATCGCTCTCGCTGCGCTCGCCGCTGTGGCGTTGTTCATTGCGACGCCTCGCTGGCGCACCGGTTCGCGCGGAGCGACGCCAGCCCCCACGATCTTCTCTGCCTCTCTCCCTGGAGGGTCGACATGACGTTCCGTCGCCACTAAGGATGCGGCGCGCGATCGCGCGTCGTCGGCATCGGATCTGTTGGTCCGACTCTCTCTCCCCCCGTATCGGTGCGCCTGGCGCCGATGTTCGGCTCTGCGTACGTGTCACCGCGCTCAGCCGGATTCGCTCATCTGTCTGGAGGTTCCCCCATGGGCATTCGCTACCGCTAGCAAGAACTTGAAGGGCCGCCTAGTGCGGCCCTTCTGCGTCTCTCGAAGACTCAGCCGTCGACCGCGGCGCGCAGCAGCGCGACCTCGGCGAATGGCGT
>JAEMRJ010000060.1 GCA_016463365.1 Thermoleophilaceae bacterium
GCAGGAACGGCGCGGAGTACCGCAGCACGCGGTGCGAGAACATCATCCACGCGTAGGCCGGACCGTAGCCCTTGGGCCGCAGCATCCCGCCGCCGAGGATGATCGGCCAGGCGAAGCTCATCATTCGGCGCTTGCGCTTGAACTCCCCGCTGATGCTCGGGACCATCACCTCGGACGCCCGGGCCGACGGTGCGTAGATCGCGCGGCCGCCATGTTTGACCGTGCGGAACGGCAGCGTCAGGTCGTGGCCGGTGACGGGCGCGATCGCCTTGTAGGCGTCGGGCGCCACCGCGTAGATCGCGCCGTTTCCGGCGGTGACTGACTTCAGCGACGATTCGCGTGCGCGCAGCCACATCTCGTAGCGCCAGTAGACGCCCTCCTGGTTGTCGCCGCTCTCGTTGACGAAGTTGACGCGGCCGCAGACGTACTCGACCTCCGGCTCGGCGAAGGCGTCGACCAGGCGGCGCAGTGCATCCGGCTCCCACATCGTGTTGGCGTCGCTGAAGGCGAGCAGCTCGCCGGTCGCCTGCTCGACCGCCGCGTTCTGCGCCGCCATCTTGCCGCCGTGCGGGAGGTCGAGTACCAGGTCCGCGCCGGCGGCGCGGGCGATTGCCGGCGTGTCGTCGGGCGATCCGTCGCAGGCGACGATGATCTGCAGGCGCTCGCGCGGGTAATCCAGCGCCCGGGCGTTCTTGACCTTGGCTTCGATCACGGTGGCCTCGGCGTAGGCGGCGATGATCAGGGTGACGGGCGGGTATTCGTCGCCCGCGCGCGTCGGTGACTGTGCAGCCGGTCGCGCAAAGATGCCGAGCAGCAGCGGGTAGCCCAGCTGCGCGTAGACGAGCAGTCCCGCTGACAGCCAGAAGATGATCTCGAGGGCGGTGCGCATGAGCGCGGGGATTATCGCGGGTCAGGCGAGACTGGCGTAGAGGTCGAGCGTGCTGCGGGCGATCGAGCTCCAGGCGAACTCGCCCTGGGCCAGTGCGCCGGCAGCCGCGCCCAGCCGCGCGCGCTCCTGCTCGTTGCCCAGCAGCTCGCTCAGCCCCCGGGCGATCGCGGTCAGATCATCCGGCGCAACCGCCAGCGCGGCCCCGTGATCGTCCGCGATTTCGCTGAAGCCGCCGACTCGCGTCAGCAGCATCGGCTTGCCGAATGCGAGCGCGGTGAACAGTACGCCCGACTGGTCGATCTGTCGATACGGCAGCGCGACCACGTCAGCGCGCTCGAAGTACGCGCCGAGTTCGTCGTCGCCGATGAAGCGTTCGATCCAGCGCACTCGATCGGCAATTCCAAGATCCCGGGCGAGCCGCTTCAGCACTTCGGTGTCCATCCGCGCCGCGCCGGCGAGCCAGAGTTCTGCGTCGGGATCTGCGGCGGCGAAGCCTTCGAGCATCAGGTCGATCCCCTTGTAGGGACGCATCAGGCCGAACTGCAGGACGACGGGCTTTTCGACGGCGGCGAACTCGGGCGGCAACGGCTTTGGATCAGGCACCCTTGTCAGGTGCTCGAACACGCCGTGCGGAATCACGTGGACTTTGGCGGCCTCGACGTCGAGCGCCTCGACCAGGACGTCACGGCCGTGTCGGCTGTGCACGATCACCGCGTCGACGGAGTTGTAGGTCTTGCCCAGCGCGCCGAGCTGACCGGGGCGTGGCTCGCGGGGGATCACGTCGTGGGCGGTCAACGCGGTCGGCCCTGGCGGCAGCAGGTGGCGATCGATCGCCTGGATCGGCATCCACTGAAAGTGCGTGACGTCAACGCGCGGCAGGCGGCGCAGGCGCAGCATGTCGATGGGATGCTGCGCGAGCTTGACCGGCATCGGGCCGCCGACGCGGTAGAAGTGGTCGTTCAGCGCGTAGCCCGCGGGCTCCGGGCGCGGGCCGTGGCGAAACTCCGAGGTGACCAGCTCCACGTCTGCCCCGGCAGCGGCGAGCGCCGCGCAGAGCGCGTGGTCGTAGGGCGGCGTGTAGGCGGGCGGATCGACGACTCGGACGCGCATCGGGGGATTATCGCTGGGCGCGGCGGCGGCCGGTACGCTCGCGGCCGTGGATCTGTCGTACTGCATCGTCAACACCAACGGCGGCGAGCTGCTGAAGAAGTGCCTCGACGCGATCGATCGGTGGACGCCCGAGGGCGTTTCCTACGAGACGCTGGTGCTTGACAACGCGTCGGATGACGGGTCGCCGGAGTACGCCGCCGGGCGCGAGCAGGTGCGGCTGATCCAGTTGACTCGGCGATCCGGGAAGGCGGCGAACGACTCGCAGTTGCTGCGTGAGGCGCAGGGTGAGTTTGCGTTGCTGCTGAATGAGGACTCGGAGATCACTGAGGGTTCGGTCGGTACGCTGATCGACGCTTTGCGGGCGGATCCTGCGGCCGCAGCTGCTGGCGCGCTGTTGATGAATGGCGATGGGGTCGCGCAGCCCTGCGCGTGGAAGTTCACGAGCGTCGGGACGGCACTGGCCGGCGCGTTCTGGCTGCATCGCGTCTTCACTGTTCAGAGCGGCGGCTCGGAGACGCGGCGCGTGGACTGGGCGCAGTCGGCAGCGTTGTTGCTGCGCACCGAGCGCGCGAACGCGATCGGCAATCTCGATGAAGACTTTTTTGTCTATGGCGATGAGGTCGATCTGTGCAGGCGACTTGCCGATGCCGGCGGGTACACGCTCTACGTGCCGCGCGCCAAGGTCTTTCACCGCGAGGGACTCTCCCATGGCGACTCGGCCAGGCGCCGAATTGTTGAGTACCACCGCGGCCGTGATCTGTACATGAAGAAGCATCACGGGGCGGCGCAGGCGGCGATCGTCCGGGTGCTTGTTGCGATCACCTATCTCGAGCGTGCCCTCGCGTCCGTTGTCACTCGCAAGCATGAACCAAGGCGCTTCCTCTGGCACGCGCGCGCAGCGATCCAACCGTCCCGCGGCGAGGGCCTCCGCGAGTCCGCCGCCGCCTGGAACGCAGCGCATACCTAACGGCTTTTCTGCTGCAAGGTTGCAGCTTTGCAGCGCTGCAAAGCTGCAACCTTGCAGCAAACTTTGGCTTGGTTGAGGGGTTTTTGGTCGGTGGGGGCTACTTGAAGAACTTGCTGCCGGCCGGGGCCGTGTAGTTGTAGCGGAAGGCGGTGCCGTCGGCGTTGGTGATCTCGAAGGTGAAGGTGACCTTCTTCTTCTGGCACTTCTTCAGGGCGGCCTTGTACTTCTTTGCCACCTTGTACTTCTTCTTGGTGATGTCGCCGCAGAAGGTCTTGTATGAGGGCACCAGCGCGCTGTTCTTGCTGTTGATCGTCAGGTTGCGCGCGTTCGCCGGGAACGGGTTCTTGAATTTCAGGCCGTTGCTGCCGGAGATCACGAAGCCGTCTGACTTCAGCGACGTCGATCCCATCTTTCCGACCAGGTTCTTGAGGTTCTTCTTGGTCGCCTTCTTCTTCTTCTTGTAGACGATCAGCTTCTTGTTCAGCTTCGTGCCCTTCGGGTAGGTCACGCGGACCGACTTGAACGGCTGGCAGTTGGTCGCAGTCTGCAGCGAGAGCGAAGTGCTGACCTTCTTGTTGCCCTTCTTCTTGGCGCCCTTGGTCGAGATCTTCGCGACCGGGTTGGCGCAGGTGTTGATGATGCTCTGGCAGAAGGCCGTAAGACCGGTGACCGGACTGCTCAGACTGATCGACTGTCCCGAGTGGCTGGCAAACGACGAGGCCGCCGAGCCGCACTTGCCGTCAGAGCGCAGCCCCAGAACGCCCTTCGGACCGCCGGCGATGGTCATCGTCATGTCGGTCCAGATCAGGTCCGGGAGGTTGCTGAAGACGCTCTGGATCTGGCTTGCACCGCTGCCGCTGACGAAGCTGTTGGCGCCGCGGATCTGCATGTCGATCGGCGCCGGGATGTCGATCAGAAGATCCGGCAGCGACTGACCCGAGATGCTCTTGGCCATGTAGACGGTTCCAATCACCGGCGTTGAGAGCAGCGGCGTGTCGACCGAAACCGTGCCGATCTTGGCCGCTGCCGGGCAGGCGCGAGCATTGGCAAGGTCTGCCGGGCAGGCGTCGCCGAGTCCCGCGACGTTCGCGGTCATGACCGACGGCAGCAGGACGGTTGTTGACTTCAGCGTCGAGTCGCCGTTCTCGGTGTGCATCTTTATCGTCCAGGACGGCGCCGTGCGATCGTCACCGGGGCTGGTCGCCGCGAAGGAGATCGACGGGCTGAAGCTACGGGCGGCGCAACCGGTCGCCTGGTAGGAGTCGGTGTCGGTGACCGCCGTGCCGGTGTAAGGAGTCAGCGTCGTGATGATGCTGAACGGCGAGCAGGCAGACGCGTTGTAGAGGAAAGGCTTCTGCGTCGCCTGGGCGATTCCCGGCAACGAGATGTCCAGACTCTGGATGTGGGTCGGGACGCCCTTGAACATCTTCGGGACGTCGACGAAGTTGGCGCTGATTCCGTGATCGGTCGAGCGGATCTGGATGCGACCCTGGGTGATGTAGTCGCCCAGGTCGTACGGACCGGCCTTCGCGGGCACCTCGATCGACATGCCGGCAATGTCGCCGCCGACGCCCTCGGTCAGGTAGACCTTGCCGGCCAGGCTCAAGGTCTGTCCGAACTGGCCGATCTTGGCGAGTACGTCGCCGACCTTGCTCTGGTCGGTGCAGTTGCCGGCAGTGGCAGTTGCGATCGAGCACTGCGGCACCGCGGCGGCGCTTCCCAGGAAGCCTGCCGGGAGCTGCATGTTGACGGTCTTGATGTCTTCCTGCCCGTCGTCACGGCTGATCGTGAAGTCGGCGTTCGGGTGACCGCCGGAGGTCAGCGGGCTGATGTTGGATGTGGAGGTTGGCGTGAACGTCTTGGCGAGCGCAGCGTCGACGGGAAGTGTCGAGGTGCGGTCCACGGCGGGCGTGCCCGAGTGCGGCGTCATGTTCGCGTTGGCCACAGATGTGCTCGCGGCACCGACGACGCCCTCAGGGTTCAGCATCAGCGGGAAGTAGGTGTCGGTACTGGCGACGGTCTTCTTGTACCCGGTCAGCTCCACGCTGAAGTCCGTGAACGGGATGTCGGGCAGACCGTCGAATGTCGTGGTGATCTCGCCGGCGGCCTTGCCGTTGATCGGGTTGTTGGCGGTCTCGTTGATGATCGCCTTGCCACGGATCGTGATCAACGTCTTGCCCGAGAGCTGGATCGCCAGCTTGTAGCGGTCGGAGCCGTCGGCCGCCGTTCCCGGCGTCTCGAGGTAGACCTTGCCCCACAGCGAGTGCAGCTCGCCGGTGTAGCCGGCGGCGCTGCCGTTGTTCAGCGCGAGATATGCCGGATCGACCTGATTCTTGGGCAGCAGTGAAGTGTCGAGCCAGGCACTGCCGACCATCGAGCTGATCGAGCAGCGCGGGTCCATCTGCTCGGTGCAGGCGTCGCCGACGTTCGGTGCCGCTGCGGTGCCGTCAGGGTCAACAGCCCAGGTGCCCGGGCAGCTCTGATCGTCGAGCTGGATCGGGGAGCACGCGGTGAGTCCGTTCGCGGCCGGCGCGCTGAGGCGGAAGCCGGGCAGGTCGAGCTTCAGGCTCTTCATCGTCGCCTGCGTTGCGAGGTTCTCGTCCTGGTGGACCAGCACGTTCAAGCCGGTCGGGTGCTCGGCGCCGTGGCCGACTTCCGGCGCGATCGGCTCGTTCTCGATCGCCACCGTGTTGGCATCAAGGTTGAGGCTTGAGCAGTTGGTGAACGGCCCTGCCAGTGGCGCAGTCGCGTTCTGGGTCGTGTTGTCGGGCGCGGTGATCTCTGCGCGCACATCCAGCGTGCTGGCACAGGAGCGCGGGTTGCTCATGAAGACCTTGTCGTCGCCCGTTCCCACCGTGCCCTGGTCTGCAGTACCGACCAGCGCGATCTTCATCTGGTTGATGCGCACCGGGATGCCCTCGAAGACCTGCGGCATGTCGCCGGTCTCGGCGAACAGGCTGTAGTCGTTGTTGTCGAGGTTCACGTCGACCGGCACGATCACCTTGCCGAAGGCGAACGGTCCGACGTTCACGTCAGCGATGAACGTGAACTTGGCCGGGCGGTTGCTCGGCGCTTCGGTGTTGTACAGCGCGCCGGTGATCTCGTACGTGTCAGAGGAATCGCCGATCTTCAGCGTGATCGTTCCGATCTGGCTGCCGGCCTGCGTGCTGTCACAGGTGCCGGCGTCGGCGCTGATCTGCGTGCAGGTCGGTGCGGCGTCTGCGGAACCGACGAGTCCGGGCGGAAGCAGAACCTTGACGCGCTTGATCGTCTTGTCGGAGTCGGGTCGGTTGACCGTCAGCGTGACCGGCTGGCTGGATCCGGCGAAGTAGGCCGGACCGGTCGGGTTGTTGAAGGTCGCCGGCGTGTTCGGGTCGCCGAGTTCGGCCGTGACGGCGGCGCTCTGCGTGTCGATGCAACTTGCAACGCTGTCGGTGGTCGTGAAGTCAGCGGTCACGGATTCTGAGGTGAGCGGTCGCGCCCACGGCGACATTGCGGCGTCGATCGTGAAGGTTCCGCACGTCGTCGGGTTGGTCAGCAGTGCGTGCTCACCGGCGCCGGTCGTCTTGAAGCTCAGGGTCAGTTCGCTGAACTGCAGGTCGGGCAGGTTGTCGAAGGTCGCGACGACCTGGCCGTCGCCGGCGTCGACCGCTCCGGTGCCACCGGTCGGGACGTCGGACGAACCGTCCACAGTGACGCTGCCGGTTGTGTAGAGGTCACCCGAGCCGGGCAGGTCCACGAACAGACCGAGGCGGTAACGCGTCGATGCCTGGTTGCCGACTGGCGGCAGGAGGTAGAGCGCGCCGGTCTGCGTGGTCGGCAGCAGCGGCGTGTCCAGCGACACGTTGCCGAGCCGTGAGCTCGACGGGCAGCCCGCGCCGCCGGCCTCGACGGTCGCGTCGGCGCAGGTCATGCCGGCGCCGTAGTTGCCGACACCCGGGTTGATGCTCATGCCTGCCGGGAAGGTCGTGACGATCTTCTTGGTCGACGATGAGTTGCCGCTGAACTGGAAGCCGAGGTCGAGTCCGACCGGCTTGCCGCGCTGGGTGGTCGACAGCGACGCGGTGATCGCCGGGTTGTACGGGGCGTTGGCGCAGTTGGTGGTCGTGAAGTCGCCGCCGGGCGAACCGAGCGTGACCGAGTTGCCGATCGTCGACTCCAGTGTCGCGGTCAGCGTGTGGCTGGTGCACTGCGACGGGTTGATCATGAACGGCTTGTCGTCGGATGCGTCACCGGGCGTGCCCTGGTCGGCCATGCCCTTGAGCTGAATCTGCAGCTGGCGCACGCGAACCGGAACGCCTTCATAGAACTCCGGCAGGACGGTGTGCGTCTTGATCGAAAGGTCGCTCGCCTGCGCGCCGCTGACGATCTCTGTCGTGACCGGGAGGCTCAGCTTGCCAAGGTTGTACGGCCCGACCGTCACCGGGATGACAACGACCAGGCGCGCCGGCTCGGATGCGTCTGGGATCACGTTGTAGATCGTTCCGGGCATCGTCAGCGTGTCTGCGCCGGTTCCGATCTTCGTCGAGACCGTGCCGACTGCGCTGTCGGCGTCGCAGTTGCCAGCTTCCGCGTCAAGCTGCGCGCAGCGTGGCGTGAGGACCGTGTTGGCCACGAGTCCCGGGGGCAGATTCAGGTCAAAGTCGCGAATCTGCTGGGTGTAGTCGGCGCGATCGACCGTGATCGTCACGTCCGGGTTAGCTGCGGCGTCGAGCGTGCTGAATGCCGTGCTGAAAGTCGGGTTGAACGGCTCGGAGGCCTGCGAGCCGCTGCCGCCGTAGACGGTGTTGAACGTGCCGTCCGCCGTGATCGTCGATCCGCCCGACTGCGGGGTGATCTCGGCAGAGACGGTCTGCACTCCGGCGGTCTCGGCATTTGTGAAGAGCGCCTGCGGACCGCCGTCGAAGGCGATCTTCAGCTGCGTGAAGCCAAGGTCCGGAATCGACGGGAAGGTCGCGACGACGCGGCCGGTCGGGCTGCCGCCGTCGGTGGCGCCCAGTCCGCCGGAGATGTCAGAAGAGCCGTCGACCGCGGCAGTGCCGCGAACGATCAACTTGGTGCCGGGCAGGTCCACGACCAGCGCCATCTTGTAGCGGGTACCCGCGGTGCTGCCCGGAGTCTCCAGGTAGACGTAGCCGGTCTTTGTACCGGGCAGAAGCGGCGTGATCAGTTCGACGCTGCCGATCCGGCTGCCCAGCGGACAGGCGTCGGCGTCGCTGTCGATCTGGCTCGTGGAGCAGGCGTCGAGACCGCCGTTGGCATTGGCCACTGCCGGGTTGAGCGTCATGCCCAGCGGCATCGTCGTGACGACGCTGCCGACAGTCGGGTTGCTGGCCGACGAGTCGATCTGCAGCGTCATGCCGGTCGGTACGGCCGTGGTGCCCGTCGTGCCGGAGATCGTCAGAGTCGGGTCGGGCGAGAAGTCGATCGGGCAGCCGGTGACCGGGTAGTCCACGCTGCGCGCTGCTGTGCTGCCCGTCAGCGGCACGAGGTCTGCGCGCATCGGATTGCTCGAACCGACCGCGTCACACTTGCTCGGGTTCTTGATGAAGCCCTTGTCGTTGGCGCCGGGGCCGTCTCCCTGGTCGGCGATGCCGTTGAGCGTCATCGACATCTCGGCGAGGCGCACGTTGATGCCCTCGTATTTGGTCGGCAGCAGCGCCGTTGCGTCGACGCCGTAGTCGCTCGGGCGGAGGCTCGTCGGGACCGGGATCGTCAGCTTGCCCAGGTTGTACGGACCGACCAGCACCGGGACGATCGCGGCCAGTCGCGCCGGCTCGCTGGCGTTCGGGACGACGTTGTGGATTGTGCCTGTGAGGTCCAGCGTCTCCGTGCCCGTTCCCAGCTTGGTGGTGACGGATCCGACCTGGCTTGCGGCCGTGCAGGTGGCGGCTGCGGCGCTCGCCTGCGAGCACGTCGTGTCGGTCGCGGTGGTGTCTGCGACCAGACCGACCGGCAGTTTGACGTTGAAGTTGCGCAGGTACTCGTTCTTCGCGCCGGCCGTGACCGTGAGTTCAAGGTCGGTGTTGGCGCCGCTGACGGTGCTGGCAGGCGTTGCTGTGAAAGTCGGGTTGAACGGCTTGCTCGCCGAGCAGCCCAGCGTGTCGGTCAGCGTGAACGTCGAGTCCACCAGGGCGTTGGCACCGCCGGAGCTCGGCGTGATGGTGGAATTGGTGGTCTGGGTTCCGCAGCTGTCGGCGTTGGTCAACAGCGCTCGGTTGCCGGTGTTGAAATCGATCTCCATCTGCGTGAACTGCAGGTCGGGGATCGTGTCGAAGTCAGTGGTGATGCGGCCGGTTCCAGTGTCGGTCGCGCCCAGGCCGCCGGTG
Source organism: Thermoleophilaceae bacterium (assembly GCA_016463365.1). The sequence goes on from JAEMRJ010000060.1 coordinate 9,296, forward strand.
ATGTCGGTCGAGCCGTTGACCAGCACCTTGCCGCGCAGGATCATGAACGTGCCGGGGAGATCCACGACGATCGCCAGCTTGTAGCGGGTGGCGCCGGTTGCGCCCGGATCCTCGAGGTAGACGTTGCCGGTCTGAGTCCCGCCCAGCAGCGGGGTCTCGAGCGAAACCGTGCCCTGGTTGGAGCTGGCCGGGCAGCCCGAGCCGCCGGCGTTGATCAGTGCCGTCGAGCAGCTGAGCAGGCCGTTGCCGGCGTTGGCGTTGATCGACATGCCGTCCGGAAGCGCCAGCTGGAAGCGACTGATCGTGGAGTTCTGCGGGTCCGAGCCGATCGTCACGCCCAGTCCCGTCGGGACCGTTGTGTCGCTCGGCGTCGCGGTCACATCGACCGTCGGCGTCACCGCGAAGTCGCGCGGGCAGCCGGTTGTGGTGATGCTCGAGGTGCGGGTCGCCGCCGAAGCGGTGTCCGAGACCATGTTTGCCGTGACGGTGTTGCTCTGGCACTTGCTCGGCACAGTGACGAACGGCTTGCCGGTTGAAGGGGCGATGCCCATCAGCGTGATGTCGACCTTCTTGATGCGGACGGCGATGCCCTCGTAGCGACGCGGGATCGTGGTCGTCGTGCTGACCGAGAGGTCGGTGTTGAGCTGCGTGCCGATCGGGATGACAAGCTTGCCGAGGTTATACGGGCCGACCTGCACGTCGCTGATCGCGGCCAGACGCGCGGGCTCGGAAGCGTTTGGCGTGACGTTGTAGATCTGACCGGCCAGCTCCAGGTTGCCTGCGTCCACCGTGTCGTTGCCGATGAAGGTGTCGAAGGTTCCCACGAGGCTGGCGTTTGCGCAGTTGCCGGCGAGCGCATCGCTCTGTGAGCAGAGCGTCGTTGCCGTAGTCGCGGCGACGAGTCCGACCGGGAGGTCGAGGTTCAGCTCACGCAGGTAGCGCTGGTTGAGCGCGTTGGTCCCGTTCGGGCGGTCAACGTGGATGTTCAGGTCCGGGTGGCCGCCGGCAGTGGTCGAGCCGGCGCCGTCCGCGGTGACGCTGAAGTTGGGCGAGAACGTGTCGTTGCAGCCGGCCGGGGTGGTCGAGTAAGCGGCCGTCGGCGTTGCGTCACTGCCGTTCGAGCTCGGAGTGATCGTCGCCGTGAAGGTGTTGCTTGTGCAGGTCTGGGGGTTGATCAGCATCGGGTTCGTCGAGCTGAAGTTCATGTTCAGTTCGGTGAAGCCGAGGTCCGGGATCGTGTCGAAGTCCGCGACGATCTGGCCAGTGCCAGAGTCGACCGCGCCGGTGCCGCCCGTCGGAATCGTCGATGACCCGTCGATCGAGACCTTTCCGTGGACGACGAGCTTGGCGCCCGGCAGGTCCACGACCATCGCGATCTTGTAGCGCGTGTTCGCGGCGTCGCCCGGTGTTTCGAGGAATACCTTGCCGGTGTATGCGGTGGTCGGCTCGAGCAGCTGGGTCTTCAGGCTGACCGTGCCGATCTGCGCGCTGGCCGGGCAGGTTGCTCCGCCGGCGTTGATCGAGCCGGTCGAGCACGCCGTGAGGTTGTTTGCGAAGCCCGGGTTGATCTCCATGCCGGTCGGCATCGCCACCTGGACGCGGCCGATCGTCGGGTTGTTGGCCGCTGAGGTCAGCTGGAAGGCGAGGTTCACGGCCTTGGTGCGTGTGGAAGTGTCGGGGGTGACGCCGAAGGCCGGAGCCGAGGCGAAGTTGGTCGGGCAGCCGGTGATGTCGATCGCCGAGGTCAACGTCGAGCTGTTGCTGGCGTCAGAGGTCAGCGTCGCTTCGATGTTGCTCACGCCGCACCTGGTCGGAGCGACCAGGAACTTGTTGCCGTTGGGCTCGCCCTGGATTGCCATCTCCATGTTCCGCACGCGGACGGCGATGCCCTCGTAGCGGCTCGGCAACGAAGCGCTGGCCGTGACCGTGAGGTCGGAGTTGAGCGTGGTCGGAACCGGGATGCTCAGCTTGCCGAGGTCAAACGGTCCGACCATCACCGGAACGACCGCCTGCAGGCGGGCCGGCTGGTCGGCGTTCGGGATCACGTTGTAGATCGAGCCGGTGACTGTGTAGTCCTCGGCGGCTGTGTCGCTTGATCCGAAGGTCGTCTCGACGGTGCCGACGAAGTTGCCAGCGGCGCAGTTGCCGGCGTCGGCGTTGACCTGGCTGCAGCGCGAGACTGCGGTGGTGTTGGCCGCGAGGCCGACCGGCAGCTTGACGGCGAAGCTCTTGAGCTCCTGCATGCCCAGTGGGTTGCCGACGTTCAGCGTCAGGTCTGGGTTGGCCGCAGACGTGCTCGGCGCGAGCGCCGCGCTGAAGGTCGGGACGAAGTCGGTGACGGCAGAGGTCCCGCCCACAGTCGTGAAGTCTGCACTCGCGGACTTGGAGCTCGCCACTGAGTTCGGCGTGAGCGTGCCGTTGACGGTGAAGGTGTCTGCGGTCTTCGGGTTGACGAAGAGCTTGCTCGCGCTGTTGAAGTCGATCTGCATGCCCGTGAAGCCAAGGTCCGGAATGCCGGGGAAGTCGGCGGTGACCTGGCCGGTGGCCGTGCTTGTCGGGTCGGTCGAACCGAGGCCGCCGGGGGCGATCGTCGTCGAGCCGTCGACGAGCGTGCCGCCGTGGATGACCATGTCGCGGCCCGGGAGGTGGATGACCAGCGCCAGCTTGTAACGCGTTGCAGCCGTCGCGCCCGGCGTCTCCAGGTAGATCTCACCGGACTGCGTTCCCGGCAGCAGCGGCGTCGTCAACGTGACGGTCGCAAGGTTTGAACTCGTCAGCTTGCACGGGTTGCTCGTTGATGCGTCAGAGTCGATCGTCGAGCAGGCGAGCAGGCCGTTGCCGACGGCCGGGTTGATCTCCATGCCCTCAGGCAGGGCGATCTGCACGCGACCGGTTGTAGCGCTGCCCGCCGGGACGTTCACGCCCAGGGTCAGGGCGGTCGGGTTGCCGGCGGTGGTCGGATCGACCGACGCGCTGATCGTCGGGTCGTATGCCGGGACCGTCGCCGAACAGCCGCTCGTCGTGAAGCTGGAGCTGTTGTTGGCGCTGGAAGAGTCGGCGCTGTTGTCACCGGCCGTGAAGTCGGCGCTGATCGTGTGGGCCTGGCACCTGGTCGGGTTGGTGATGTAGTCATTGCCGTTGACCGTGCCGTTCAGCGTCAGGGCCAGCGTGCGCAGGCGCACGGCGATTCCCTCGTAGCGCTGCGGCAGCGTTACCGTGGCGTCGATCCCGTAGTCGGCGCGGATGCTCGAACTGACCGGAATCGTCAGGTTGCCAAGATTGAACGGACCGACCAGCACCGGCACGATCGCGGCGAAGCGGACCGGCTCGTTGGCGCTCGGCGTGACCTGGAAGAGCTTGCCACCGGCGAGCGAGTAGGTCGCCGTCCCGGATCCGATGCTGGTGGTGAAAGTGCCGACCTGAGCGGTTGCCGCGGTCGTTTCGCACGTTCCGGCTGCTGCACTCGCCTGCGAGCAGTTGCTGGCGACGGCCGTCGTGTTGGCGACGAGGCCGGTCGGCAGGTGGATCGCCATCGACTTGAGCGTCTTCTGCTTGTCGC
>JAEMRJ010000061.1 GCA_016463365.1 Thermoleophilaceae bacterium
GGCCGTCCAGGTGGTCGATCTCGTGCAGCACGCAGCGGGCTTCGAAGGCCTCGAACTCCATCAGGCCTTCGCGCGTGGCCACGACAGCATCGACGTGCCGCCGCACGTTCGCCGTCAACTGAGGGATTGACAAGCACCCTTCCCGAGCGACTTCGCTTCCCTCCCCGGACACGACCACGGGATCGACCAGCACGGTCAGTCCGTGCACGCTCGCAGGCGCCTTCTTGTGCGCGGTCAGATCGATCACGGCCACGCGGCTGAAGTATCCGATCTGCGGCGCGGCGATCCCCACGCACCCCGGAAAGCTGCGCATCGTGTCGGTCAGGTCCGCGACGATCGTCGCCAGCTCATCGCCTTCAGGCGCAGGCTCGCAGACGCGCTTGAGCCCGGGGTCCGGGTACAGCAGAACCTTGCGAACGGCCATGCCGGCTAGAGGATGGCCTGGTCGAGTTCGCGCAACGAGACCTCGACGCCCTGCTCCAGCGCGACGCCGTCGAGGTCCGCCCCGAGCGCGGCAGGCTCCAGCGACCCGGGCAGTGTCAACTCGCAGATCAGGGTGTAGACCGGCTGCTGCTCACTGCCGACCACGCGCGTTGCCAGATCGTCGATGTTGACCTGGCGCGCGGCGAGGGCGTCGCAGACTGCGGCCACGATCCCGGGATGATCGGCGCCGTAGACGGTCAGCACGTGAGTCGGGGCCGGCCGCGCCTGGCCACCGACGTCATCAATTTGTTGCGCCAGCGCGTGCTCGAGCTCCATCGATGACCGAACCTTCTCGAGCTCGGAATTCAGGCCGTCGGCGCCGACTCCGTCCTCCATCGAGACCACCAGCATCATCGCGAAGTGCCCCCCGAGGATCGACATGCGCGAATCCTCGATATTGGCCCTCGACTCGTAGAGCGCGCGAACGACCGCCGCGGCGATTCCCGGCCTGTCCCGTCCGACTACTGCAACTGCATAAGTACTCATGAGCTTCCCCCTCCTTGCAGGCCAGCATAGAGGCAGCGCGGCTAGGATCGCCGCGTGGCCAATGCACAGACAGCAGTTCTCGGCGCCCGTCAGATGACCGAGGAAGAGCTCCAGGTCGAATCCGCGCGCGGCCGCATGGTCGGCCTCGCTTCGGTGCTCGCGGTCGCGATGTTTTCGGCCTTCATCTTCCTGACCTGGCTGGCGATGCGCGATGCATCCGGCGGAAACAACGCCAAGAAGCTTGCGACGATCGCCGACAACAAGCTTCCGTTCATCGCATCGGGCTTCTGCTTTGCGATCGCGGCGGTGCTCGTTTCGGCCGTGCTCGTGCATCTGATCCTTGCGGCGCGCTCGCGCTCGGAGGCCGTCCCGAAGATCGCTCTGTACCTCGCGATCGCAGGGCCGGTGCTCTCTGCGCTCGTCTACCCGGTCTACACGCTCACGCAGGTTTCAGTGGCGAACAAGTTCGTGGACGGATCGGCCCAGACGGCCGCCGCCGCCACGGATCTGCTCGGATCCGGAGCGAACCAGATCACCACGTCGGCGTATCTCTTCGCCCAGCTGCTCGTGGCGATCGCCTGGGTGATGGCGGGCCTCTGGGGAATGCGCCTGGGCCTGGTCACGCGCCTGGTCGGCGCAGTCGCGATCGCAATTGGATTCGCCAGCGTCGTCGTCCCGCCGCTGGCCGCGCTGCTCCAGGTGTTCTGGATCAGCGCCTTCGCGATCATGCTGCTCGGCGACGGGCCGCAGACGCCCCCGGCCTGGAAGCTCGGACGCCCGGTCTCCTGGCGCGAGGTTGCCGCCAACGCCGCTGCCGGCGATGCTGCGGAATCGCCGTCAGACTTCAACAAGTCCGAGCAGTAGTCAGTCCTCGTCGCCCGAGGCGACGCGCTCGCTGATCAGGCCGACCACCGACGGGTCGCGCAGAGTGGTGACGTCGCCCAGCTCGCGCCCTTCGGCAATGTCGCGCAGCAGCCGCCGCATGATCTTGCCCGAGCGGGTCTTGGGAAGATCGTCCGACCAGATGATCTGCTTGGGCCGGGCGAGCTTGCCGATCTTGTCGGCGACGTGCGCCGACAGCGAAGCCTTCAGTGCGTCGTCAGGCTCGACATCATGTTCTGGGGTCACGAATGCAACGATCGCCTGTCCCGTCTGCTCGTCTGATCTGCCGATCACAGCCGCTTCGGCGACGGCCTTGTGTCCGACCAGCGCAGACTCGACCTCCATTGTCGAGAGCCGGTGGCCGGAGACGTTGATCACGTCATCGGTGCGGCCGAGGATCCAGATGTAGCCGTCCTCATCGATGCGCGCGGCGTCGCCGACGTCGTAAACCTCGCGGCCCCAGCGCGTCCAGTAGGTCTCGACGAAACGGTCGTCGTCGCCGTAGAGAGTGCGGGCCATGCCCGGCCACGGGCGGCGCAACGTCAGCACTCCGCCGCCCTCTTTGACGACCTCGCCCTCGACGTTGACCACCGCGGCGCTGATCCCGGGAAACGGCCGCGTGGCGGACCCAGGTTTGGTCGCGGTGATCGCCGGCAGCGGCGTGATCATCGCATGGCCGGTCTCGGTCTGCCACCAGGTGTCGACCACCGGGCAGCGCTCGCCGCCGATCACCGAGCGGTACCACTTCCAGGCGCGCGGGTTGATCGGCTCGCCGACCGATCCGAGCAGCCGCAGCGAAGAGAGGTCATACCCGTCGGGAATCTCGCGACCCCACTTGATGAAGCTGCGGATCACCGTGGGTGCGGTGTAGAGGATCGTCACGCCGTACTGCTGGATGATCTCCCAGAAGCGGCCCTGGTGCGGGTAGTCGGGCGCGCCCTCGTAGAGCACGCTGGTCACGCCGTTGGCGAGCGCTCCGTAGACGATGTAGCTGTGGCCGGTGACCCAGCCGATGTCGGCCGCGCACCAGTAGACATCGGTCTCTGGCTTGATGTCAAAGACCATCTTGTGGGTGGCGGTGACCCCGGTCAGGTAGCCGCCGGTCGTGTGCACGATGCCTTTGGGCTTGGCCGTCGAGCCCGAGGTGTAGAGGATGAAGAGCGGGTGCTCTGAATCGAGCGGCTCGGGCGGGCAGTCGGCCGTTGTTTCGGCCATCGCGGCGCGCAGCCAGATGTCGCGGCCCTCAGTCATCGGCGTCTGGACTTCGCCGCCGGTGCGGTCGGCCACCAGCACGTGTTCGATCTTGGGCAGCTGGCTGAGCACCTCGTCGAGCGCGGCCTTCATCGGCAGCGGCTTGCCGCGGCGCAGCGTTGCGTCTGCGGTGATCAGCACCTTCGCGTCAGATGTGTCCATCCGCTCGCGCACGGCTTCGGCGGAGAAGCCGCCGAAGACGACGTTGTGCACGGCGCCGATGCGGGCGCAGGCGAGCATCGCGGCGGGCGCCTCGGCGATCATCGGCAGGTAGATGCCGACCACGTCGCCGGGCTTCACGCCCAGGCCCTTCAGGACGTTGGCGATCCGGGCGGTCTCGTCGAGCAGCTGCGCGTACGTGATGTCCTTCTGCGCGCCGTCCTCGCCGATCCAGTGGTAGGCGACCTTGCCGCCGTTGCCGGCCTCGACGTGTCGGTCGAGGCAGTTCTCAGAGACGTTCAGCCTGCCGCCGACAAACCACTTGGCCCACGGCGCATTCCAGTCGAGCACCTGGTGCCAGGGCTCGCTCCAGCTGAGCTTTTCGGCCCAGGAGGCCCACCAGCCGCTGGGGTCTGCTTCGGCGCGCTCGTAGACCGCCGGATCATTGAATTCCGAATTCGCTCGGAAATCCTCCGGGGGGTCATAGACCTCCTCGGTGTGCATCGTCACTTCAAGATCAGCTGAATTCATCCGGCCATCCTACGGGAGCAACGTTCCAGCCGGGTTGATGCGGCTTCGTGGTGTCAGCTACCGGAGGAGCGACGTTCGTTCTTGATCTCGCTCATCAGCCGCTCCAGCCGCGGCTCGGACTCCCGGTCCACATGGGTCATCGCAGCGGCGACGGCCGGCGTGACCGCGTTGATCTGATCCCACATCGCGTGCGCGACGGCGCGGTAGCTGGGATGGCCCTCGCGGCCCGAGCGCAGCTCGATCAGCTGCATCGCCTCGCGGGCGTTGAGATCCAGGATGTAGCGCAGGCGGTAGGCCAGCGACAGCGCGTACGGGGCCTGATCGTGCAGCCCGGCGGCCGACAACCGTTCGTACTCGGCGCGGCTCGCCTCGAGAGCAGAGCGAAAGTCGTTGCCCACCCCGGCTGCGTCGAGCTCTTCGGGCACTTCGGCGCCGAGGTACGGGCTGAGCGACTGCCACTGACAGGTCAGCATGCGGTGGCGCTGCAGGTCGCGGAAGGCGCCGTAGTCGCTGACGATCTCGAAGCGGTAGCTCAGGGCCTCGTACCCGCGACCCGGACGGTGGCGGCGGTTCTCGCGCTCGCCGACCAGGTCGCTGAGCAGCGCGGCAAGCTGGGAATGGTCGAGGTTTGCGACTGCAGCAGCGGTGTCTGATTCAGCGGCGGTGCCGGCCTCGAACAGCAGCGCCGTCGCCAGGCGACGCTCGTCGCCCTCGTGGCTCATCAGGCGCACGTACGGCCCGCTGTCGGCGCCGGACTGCGGCTCGCCGATGCCGAGTTTGTCGGCCCACTCAGAGCTGCTGCTCCTGATGGACTTCAGGTAGTCGATCCACCGTCCGCCGCGCTCGGGCCGTTCGATCCGCTGGACGAAACTGGGGATGATCTTCTGCAGCTCGGCGAGCAGCATCTCGCCGTAGCGGTGCGCCTCTGGCAAGGGCGACGCAAACAGGTGCAACAGCAGCGATTCGTAGGCCTGACCGCTGGCAAACATGCCCATGTGGCTGAGCGATGCGGCCGGAAGCAGGCCGCGCATGAGGTCCAGAGCCTTGGCCTTGACGGCGCGCGCGTGGGCGGCCGGGTCTTCGCCGGCAGCTGCCGGGTACTCGGTGGCAACCCACTCGGTCACCTTGGGCAGTGCCTGCGAGTACGTCGTGAAGAGGAGGTCCATCGTCGCTTCGTAGGCAGGCCCAAGGTCTGCGCCGCGGTAGTAACGGTAACCCGGGGCGGCGTTCCCGCCGACGCTGACGCCCTGCATCGGGGCGTCGTAGGCGATGTAGCGCGTGGACTGCTCGAGGTAGGCGGCAAGACGTCCGCGCTGGACGACCTTGGTCAAGACGTTTGAGACCCACTCCATGGCGACGTGCGCGCCGCCGAGCTGGGCCACGGAGTCGTCGCCGTAGCCGAGGAAGATCCGCTCGTAGAGCGCGGCGGCGCGGTCGCCCTCGACATCGCCGGGGATCGCAGCCGCGCGCGCGTCCATGTCCTGTGCAAACTCGTCCAGGAACATCTGCCGCAGCGTGCCCTGGTAGCGCGAGTAGCGCGCAAACATCGCGCCCTTGACGGTCTCGGGCAGATTGGTCAGGCCGAAGACGGGCAGATCGGTGTTGGTGAACCACGGCTCGAGCAGCGCGCGCTGCTCGGCCGAAAACGTTTCTCGTACGACGGTGTCGTCGGTCATGGCTGGGTCCTGAACTTGCATCTGCGGGCGCTCAATTTCGCACACCGCTCGGACAGCCGCCTCACCGAACTTCGCAATTTGCGACTAGGCAACCCGCTCGTAGTCGCGTGCGCGCGTCTCGATTTTCTCATCGTGCATGATGCCGTCGGCCGACGCGAGGAACTGTTCTGCGTTCTGTCCCGGCTGCCAGGAGACGTAGCCGACGCTTGCCGTCGGAGTCAGGTCAGGGCAGATTCGTTCGCGGGCGTGCGCGACTGCTTTGCGCACGCGCGGCATGACGTACTCGAGGTGCTCGGGCGTGGTGCTCGTGAAAAGCACGAAGAACTCATCGCCGCCGCGTCGGGCGACCATCTCGTCGATCCGGACGCACTCGGAAATGGCGCGGGCGACGGCCTCAAGAACCTGATCACCGGTCGTGTGGCTGTAGCTGTCGTTGACCTGCTTGAAGCGGTCGAGGTCGACGGTCATCAGCATCGGTCGGCCTGCCCCGCGCTCCACGGGACTCTCTTCAATGATCGACTGCACCCGCAGGCGAAGTGCGCGCAGGTTTGCAACTCCCGTCAGGGCGTCCACTTCCGAGAGTTCGCGGTTGGTGTGCACGAAGCGCAGGGTGACGCTGCGGACCTTCACGACGATTGCGGCAGCGACCAGGATCACGCTGACTGTCACGGCTGATCGGATCCCTGCGAACGGGTAGCCGCCGACAGCTGCAAATCCGATGAACAGCCCCGAGCAGATCAGCAGCAGCGCCAGCGCCTGACGCGGACGTAGAAAATAGAACCCGTAGAGGGCGAGCACGACGTATGTGTCGATCATCGCCGCCCCGGCCGATCCGGCGTTGGCCACGGCGACGCTGAATGCCGCGACCGCACTCAGGTAGACCCACGTCAGCCAACGCTTGCTCACGCCGCTGCGGGCGGCGTGCAACGCGAGAGCGCTGACCGCGACCATTGCGAGACCGCTGGCAATTCCGATCCAGCGCGGCAGCGGGCTGAGCGCGCCACTCGCAGACAACACGACGAGGAAGCTCCCGATCGGAAGGCAGGTCAACGCGACGTAGGACCACATCAGGTCCAGGCCGCGGACCGAGTCGATCCAACGTTTGACCAGGGCTTCAAGGCGTTCGTGCCACTCTCCGGAGTGCGGTCGACTGTAAGCGCGACTGACCGCCGCCGAAACCGAGCGCATCGCCGCCTCACGACTGGAAACCTGCAGACGGAAGTCGGCGACCGGGTCCTCAGTCTCCATCGCGTTGCGCATGGCCTCACGATCACCGTGCTCGGCGTGAAACGAAAGCTTGGACTCGTGGAGGTTGTCGTCGGCCCGCTGGAGAACGCTGGAGATCGAGTCATCAGGGTCAGAGAGCACGTAGGCGACGCTCCCGCTGGGCGTGATCGAAGGGCAGGTGGCCAGGCGTGCGCGCTCGATCGCCAGGCTCAGGCGGTCACGTGTGCGCTCAAGATCGACGCCTGCGGGGTGCATGATCAACACAGAGAACTCGTCACCGCCGCGGCGCGCCACGAGGTCGTCTGCCCCGACCTCGGCTTCGAGCGCTTCCGCGACGGCACTGAGTACTGCGTCCCCGGTCGAATGGTCATAGGTGTCGTTCACCAGCTTGAAATTGTCGAGATCGATCGCGAAGAGCGCGAACTGTCCTTCGGCCAGTGCAAGGGCAAGCGTCTCGCGCAGACGGCGCGTGTTCGGGATGCCTGTCAGCGGGTCCGTGTAGGCAAGTCGACGGTTGGCACGCGCCAGGGAGCGCGTGCGGTTCTCTGCCGCCATGAACGACAGAACGACCATCAGCAGCACGCCTCCCGCGATGACCGCGTGCGCGATGAGCGCCGGACCCGGAGTTGCAAGGACGACGATCACTGCAACCGGAGTCGTGATTGTGACGTAAGGAACTGCAAAACGCGCGCCGTACAGAAACGTCGGAGTGATCAGCACGAAAAGCGGCAGCATGATGAACGCGATGCGAACCGGTCCCGCCACCAGCGCACCGATCAGAAAGATCAACAGGCCGACGATCAGGCGCAGGTGCGTCGCCCAGTCGGCGTTGGTGAGGTAGCGCGCTCCGACGACCGAAAGAATCGAGACCAGAGTGGCGAACAGACCCAGGTAGAGCACTCCGGCAGGGACGAGGTCAGGTCGCAGAAGTCCTGCGGCGACGGTCACCAGACCGCCAGCTCCGTAGAGCAGGATCGATGCGTACCAGCCAGACTTGTTGGAGAGCCCGATCTCGGCGAGTTCGGCGTTCACGTCGGCGGCGTCCTCGAGGCGAAGAACCTCCTGCTGGTCCTCCGCCCCGGTGCCTGCCGGGCCGTACCCAACAGCGTGCTGGCTCACGGCTGTCTCAACTGTTTCCTCCATTACGAGGCAGTTATCGTCCCGGGAGCACTGATCGCTTGATCGGGTGAGGGTCTCCATAATCCGGACTCAATGCTGGAAACCCGCTCTGCGCAGCGAAATACGAATATTCCCATGGGGTTGTGCCCCCTAGAACGTCTGTCCACGAAGCGTGCCATGAAGTGGCAGTTCTGTTGCGAGCGCGCCCGCCGGAAATGCCTTGTGCAAGCGGTTTCACGCCCCGCTGGGGGCTCTGGACGAGGCGCTCAGCTGCCGAGCAGGCCGTACGCGAAGGCCACGTCACGGGCAAGGTCAATCAGCGGACCGGGCCAGACGCCGAAGACCACGCTGGCAATCGCGGCGAGCACCGCGATCGCGACCAGCTCGGGGTGGGCCGAGGCGTCGGCTTCGGGTGCCGCGCCGGCAATCCGCAGTTCGCCGGCCGAGACGTTCTTTGCGGTGACGCCAGAGCCCATCCAGATTGCGGCGATCACCCGCAGGTAGTAGGTCAGAGACATCGCAGAGCCGAGCACGATCACAACGGCCAGCCACGCGTAGCCGCCGTCGACGGCGGCCTGGATGAGAAAGAGCTTGCCGATGAAGCCTGCAGTGATCGGCAGGCCCGAGAGCGCGATCATCGAGATCGTCATCGACCAGGCGAGTGCCGGGGCCTCGCGACCAAGGCCGCGCAGACTGTCGAAGTCCGACCCTGCGCCGGCGCGTTCGCGCGCGGTGATCACAGCGAACGGCGCCACGTTCATGAACAGGTAGACGAGCATGTAGAAGACCATCGCTCGGGCGCCCAGCAGCGTAACGACGGTCACGCCTACAAGCAGGTACCCGGCCTGTGCCACGCCCGAGTAGGCAAGCATGCGCTTGAGAGATGTCTGGCCCATCGCGCCGAGGTTGCCGATCAGGATCGTGACAACGGCGAGGGCGGCCAGAACCGGCTGCCAGTTGTCGGCGATCGGAAACACCGCCTGGCCGGTATAGCGCAGCAACAACGCGAAGGCCGCGGCCTTGGTCGCGACCGCCATGAAGCTGGTGATCGGTGTCGGCGCGCCCTCGTAGACATCGGGGGTCCACTGGTGGAACGGCGCGATCGAGGCCTTGAACGCGACACCGACAAACGTCAGCGCCACGCCGACCAGCAGCAGTGCGTCGCTGCCGACTGCGGATCTGCTCACGGCCTCGCCGATCCCGGAGAAGTCTGTCGATCCGGTCGCGCCGTAGGTCAGCGCCATCCCGTAGAGCAGCGTGGCTGAGCCGAGCGAGCCGATGATCAGGTACTTGACGCCCGACTCCAGCGAACCCTCACGGCGCAGGTCGGCGGCGCACAGCACGTAGAGCGGGATCGAGAAAAGCTCAAGTGCGAGGAAGACAGTCACGAGGTTCTGCGCCGACGCCAGCAGCGACATACCGAGCACGACTGTGATCAGGAGCGCGTAGAACTCGCCGCGTCCGAAGTCATTGATCGTGTCCGAACGGAAGGCCATCACGATCGACGCAAGCGCGGAGGCGATGAAAATCAGGCTGAAGACGCAGGCAAGATCATCGACTCGCAGCGCACCAGAAAGCACGTTGAAATCAGGGCTGTGCATCCCGATCGCGAAGAACACACCCGCAGCGATCAACGTCGCGATCGCGGTCAGCGGGGCCAGGCCGCGCTGGACCGTGCGGCCCGAGATCAGCGAGACAAACAACGTGAGAATCGCGCCGCCGGCGAGCACGAGATACGGAATCAGCGTGTTCCACTCGACTGACGGAGCCTTCACGCTCGCGGCTGCAAGAAGCGCGCTCATTCGACCGGATCCTTCCGCGCCGTGGTCGCAGGCGACTCAAGCGGCGATGTGACGAAGTTGACGGCCTGCTTGGCGTTGGGCTCGACGCGTTCGACCAGGTACTGCGGGTAGACGGCCAGCGCCAGAATGATCAGCACCGCGGGAAGCAGCAGGCCGAACTCCGTCGAGTCGAGCTCTCTGGCGCGGATGTCGGTCTCTTCGTCGCCGGCCGATCCACGGTTGTGCATCGCGCGCTGGAAAAAGCGCAGCATGTAGACGGCCGCGAGCACGACGCCGATGCTCGCCACGACGCCCCATACGAACTTGGTCTGGAAGGCGCCGAAGAGGATGTAGGTCTCGCCGACGAAATTCGCCGATCCCGGCATGGCGAGCGTGGCCAGCGACACGATCAGGAACATCGTTGCGAAGAACGGCGCGCGTTTGGCGAGGCCACCCATGTCTGAGAGCTTCTCGCTGCCCGCGCGATCGGCGAGGAAGCCGATGATCAGGAACAGCGCGATCACGACGATTCCGTGATTGACCATCTGCAGGATCGCGCCTTCTGCGCCCTTCGGGTCGATCGCAAAGATGCCCAGCAGCACGAAGCCGATCTGCGCGACCGAGCTGTAGCCGACGACCAGTCGGGTGTCGTCCTGACTGAAGGCCATGACCGATCCATAGACGATCGCGATCACGGCAAAGATCAGCAGCAGCGGTTGATAGGCCTCGACCGAGTGCGGCATCAGCGGCAGCACCACGCGCAGGAAGCCATAGGCACCAAGCTTTGCGACGACCGCAGAGAGCGCGATCAGCACCGGCAGCGGAGTCGACTTGTAGGTGATCGGCATCCAGCCGTGCAGCGGCGGAATCGGCATCTTGACCAGCAGCGCGATCATGAAGCCGAGGAAGATCCAGTTCTGTGTTTCGTGCGTGACCGTGTTGGAGGCAAGATCGACGAAGTCGAAGCTCAGCGGGACGTTGTTCTGCGATGACGAAAGCACGCCGAGTGCGACTGCCGAGACGAGCATCAGCAGCGAGCCCGCGAGCGTGTAGATCATGAAGATCGCCGTCGCGCGGCGGGCATCGCCGAGCTCGGTGCTCCTGCCCCACATCCCGATCAGGAAGTAGAACGGAATCAGCAGCAGGTCGAAGAAGAGCACGAAGAGGATCAGGTCCTGGGCCATGAAGGCGCCGAGCGTGCCGACTTCGGCCAGCGCGAGCATCGCGTAGAACATCCTTGGTCGCTCATACTCGTGGCGACTGGCAGCAAAGGTCGCGACCGACCAGGCCAGCACGACCAGGCAGATCATGAAGAGGTTCAGCCCGTCGATCCCGAGCGAGTAGTGCACGCCCAGCTGCGGAATCCATGACTCATTGACGTAGCCGGTCAGATCAGTCCCGGCAGTGAAGTTGAGCACTATCGGCACGAGAAAGCCGACCTGGATCAGCGTCATGATGCCGGCGACGCTTCCGACCTGCTTGAGCGGCATCAGCGCGGCGATCAGCGCGCCGACGAGCGGCACGATCAGCAGGATGGTCAGGCCCCAGTTCATTTTGAGACCACGAGGAAGTAGAGGGCGATCAGAGTCGTTCCGCCGATGATCGTGAGCGCGTACGCGCGGGCAAGCCCGGACTGCATCCCGCGCACGCGCGCGGCGCCGGATCGCACCAGACCGGTCGTCCCGTCGACGATCCCGTCAACGACAAATCGCTCGATCACCTTGTTGCAGAACACCGCGAACGCGGCCGTCGGGCGCACGAAGACGCGGTCATAGAGCTGGTCGAAGTACCACGCGTTCATCAGCCAGTCGTTCACGCCGCGGAAGCGGTCGCTCCAGCCCTGGGTGACGCCCGGGCGCACCTTGTAGGCCCAGTAGGCGATGCCGATTCCGGTGAGCGCGATCACAGCACCGACGCCGAGGCCGATCCACTGCTCGCTGACGGGCGGGATGCTCTCGTGATAGCGCGAGTCCTCGAAGACCGGTTCAAGCCACTTCTCGATCACGTGCGTGACGCCCGGGATCTGCACCAGGCCGGCGACGATCGCCAGGAACGCGAGCGTGCCCATGGCGACCTTCATCTCGCCCTCGCGCTCGGCGATGTGGTGCTCTGCGCCGGGGAATCCGACCTCGGCGTCCTCGTGCTCGCCGGTGGCGGGGTTGACGTGATCGCCGTGGGCGATCTGGCCGCCTTCGAGCTCTCTGGCCTCTTCGCAGCTGTCGCCGTGGAAGACCAGGAAGACCGCGCGCATCGAGTAGAACGCCGTGAGAATCGCGCCGATGTACATGCCGGCCGCGATCCAGGTGAAGGCCCCGCCGCGGAAGAGCGTGTAGGAGATGATCTCGTCCTTGCTCCAGAAACCAGAGAGCAACGGGAAGCCGGCGAGCGTCAACGCGCCGATCAGGAAGGCGCCGTACGTGAAGGGCATCGACTTCTTGAAGCCGCCCATCCTGCGCACGTCCTGGATGCCACCCATCGCCGCGATCACGGAACCGGCGCTCATGAAGAGCAGCGCCTTGAAGAACGCGTGCGTCATCAGGTGGAACATCGATGCGCTGTATGCGGCTGCTGCCGCTCCGGCGATCATGTAGCCGATCTGGCTCATCGTCGAGTAGGCGATGATGCGCTTCAGGTCGGTCTGCACCAGCGCCGTGGTCGCAGCGACCAGCAGCGTTGCGACGCCCAGCCCGGCGGCGGTCAGGGACGCCGCGTCCGAGATCTCGATGAACGGGTGGAAGCGGCAGATCAGGTAGACGCCGGCCGTGACCATCGTCGCGGCGTGGATCAGCGCCGAGACGGGGGTCGGGCCTTCCATCGCGTCGGGAAGCCAGGTGTGCAGCGGGATCTGCGCCGACTTGGCGAACGCGCCGATCATCAGCAGAAAAGCGACCGCCGTGTAGGTCGCTGACGGCGCAACTGTGAAGGCGTCCTCGGAGTTCGCGAGCAGGCTGGGGATCGTGAGCGTGCCCAGCTCGTTCCAGAGCAGGTAAGCGGCGATCACAAGCGCGACGTCGCCGATCACGTTCATGACGAACGCCTTGGCGCCGGCCCTGGTCGCGCTGCTGCGGCGATACCAGAAGGAGATCAGCAAGTAAGAGGCCGCGCCGACAAAGCCCCAGCCGATCACCAGCAGCAGCATGTTGCCCGCGAGCA
>JAEMRJ010000062.1 GCA_016463365.1 Thermoleophilaceae bacterium
AGAAGGGCTACATCTACCGCGACAACTACATGGTCAACTGGGATCCGGGCATCGGATCGGCGATCAGTGACCTCGAGGTCGAGGACAAAGAGGTGGAGGGTGCGATGTACGACATCCACTACCCCTTCGAGGACGGCGGCGGCGCACTTACCGTGTCGACCACGCGCCCCGAAACGATGCTCGCCGACACCGCCGTCGCCGTCAACCCGGAAGACCCCCGCTTCAAAGAGCACGTCGGCAAGAACGTGATCCTGCCGCTCGTCGGCCGCCCTATCCCGGTGATCGCAGACGAGCACGTCGATCTTGAATTTGGAACCGGCGCGCTGAAGATCACGCCCGGCCACGACCCGAACGACTTCGAGATCGGTCGCAAGCACGGGCTCGAAGAACTGACTGTGATCGGTTTCGACGGTCGCATGACCGAGGACGCCGGCGAATTCGCCGGTCAGAAGGTGCTCGACGCGCGCGAGGCCGTCGTCGCGAAGCTGCGCGAGCTCGGCGCGCTCGGTGACGTCAAGCCGCACACCCACGTGGTGCCGCACTCGCACCGTTCGGGCGAGCGGATCGAGCCGCTCATCTCGCTGCAGTGGTTCTGCGACATGCGCCAACTGGCAGACCCTGCGATCGAGGTGGTCAAAGACGGCCGCGTCAAGTTCGTGCCTGATCGCTGGGGCCGCGTCTATATGAACTGGATGGAGGAGATCCGCCCGTGGTGCGTTTCGCGCCAGCTCTGGTGGGGCCACCGGCTGCCCGTCTGGTACCGCGGCGAAGAGATCTACGTCGGCGAGACCGCGCCCGAGGGCGACGGCTGGACCCGCGACGAAGATGTGTTGGACACATGGTTCTCGAGCGCGCTGTGGCCGTTTGCCACGATGGGCTGGCCCGAAGAGACGGCCCAGCAGAAGGCCTATTACCCGACCAACGTGCTCAGCACCGCGCGCGACATCATCTTCCTCTGGGTGGCGCGGATGATCATGATGGGCCTCGAGTTCAAGGGCGACATTCCGTTTGAGGACGTCTACATCCACTCGGTGATCCAGGCGCCCGACGGCCGCCGGATGAGCAAGTCGCTGGGCACGGGGATCGACCCGCTCGAGCAGATCGACGAGTTCGGCGCCGACGCCACGCGCTTCGGGCTGCTCGCGATGTCCTCGGCGCAGGACGTGCGCTACTCGATCGAAAAGGTCAAGCAGGGCAGCGACCTCGCGAACAAGCTTTGGAATGCCTCGCGGCTGATTCTTCTGAAGGCCGCCGATGTGGCGCCTGCTCCCACTGTCGAATCCCCAGAGGACGCATGGATTCTTTCGCGCATGGAAAAGGCGATCAACGAGACCAACCGGCTGATCGACGCGTACGACTTCTCGCATGCGGCGCTGGGGCTGTATGACTTCTTCTTCAGCGACTTCTGCGACTGGTATCTGGAGCTGGTCAAGCCGCGTCTCTGGAACGAGGGCGGCAACGATGCCGTATCAGCGAACCTTCTCTACGTGCTCGAACAGACGCTCGCGCTGATGCACCCGATGATGCCGTTCGCGACCGAAGAGATCTGGTCGTTGCTGCCGGGCGAGCGCGGACTGCTTGCGGCCGCGCCGTATCCGCAGTCCGATCACGGCCGGGTCGATGTCGACGCCGAGATCCGTGTCGGAAATCTGATCGCTGCGGTCACGGCTCTGCGCCGCTACCGCGATGAACTCGGAGTGGCGCCCAGCGCCGGCTTGCGCGGTCGCCTTTCTGCCACGGGATACGACGGGGTGGAGGAGCAGCTTGCGCGCCTCGGGCGCATCGAGCTCGGCGGCGAGGACGAGTCGATCGCCTCGCTCGCGGTTCCCGGCGGATCGATCGAGATGTACACCAGCGACGCCTTCGACCCCGCCGAGGTGGAGGCCAGGAAGGCCGCCCGCGCCGACGAGCTGCGCGGCGAGATCGCGCGAGTCAACGGCAAGCTCGGCAATGAGCAGTTCGTCGCGAAGGCACCTGCGGCTGTCGTTGACGCCGAGCGCGAGAAGCTCGCCCGCTTCGAGGCAGAGCTCGCCGCGCTGTAGGCGCCGATGTCTGACGCGCACGCGATCGAGGAGTTTCTGCTTGAGCGTGAGCAGTTCGGCATGCGCTTCGGGCTTGAGCGCATGCGCCGCCTGCTCGGGCATGTCGGCGATCCCCAGGAGAAGGTTCCGGCTGTGCACGTTGTCGGAACAAACGGGAAGTCTTCGACCACATTGATGACAGCTGCGGCGCTCGGCTCGCAAGGTCTGCGCACCGGTGCCTTCACATCGCCGCACCTGGTGAGCTTTCGCGAGCGCATCGAGATCGACGGGACGATGATCCCGGTCGACGCGTTTCGCGAATCGGCCGCCCGCGTGGTGGCCGCGGTCGAAGTCGATGACGACAGCGCCGAAGCGGATGACCGCGTCACGCAGTTCGAAGCGGTTGCGGCGATCGCGTTCTGCGCGTACGCAGATGCCGGGCTCGACGTGATCGTTGTCGAAGCCGGCCTCGGTGGGCGGCTGGATGCCACCAACGTGCTCGGCGACTCTCGGGTGCAGGTGCTGACGGGTGTCGGGATCGACCACACGCAGTACCTGGGCGAGACGCTCGAGGAGATCGCTCGCGAGAAGATCGCCGTCGTGCGCAGCGGCGCGCTGTTGATCAGCGGGCCACTGCCCGCGGTCGTGCAGCCCGTCGTGAATGCGGTGACCGATGAGCGTGATGCAAACTGGATTGAGCTGCACGGGGTGGCGCCTGCCTTTGCCGACCTGCCCGGCGAATTCGTGCGCGAAAACGCATCGCTCGCAATGGTCGTGGCTGAAAGCGCACTGGAGAAGATCCGACCGGGCGTGTCGTTCAACGCGCCGGCCGCCGACGAGGCGATCCATGCGTTCGCAGCCGACAAAGCCCACCTCGGCCGCTTGCAGATCGCCAACAATGAACCTTTCGAGATCCGCGACTCTGCGCACAACCCGCAGGCCGCGAAGGCGCTGACTTCGGCCGTCTCCGAGCTGGCCGAGGGCAGACCCGTAACATTGCTCGTCGCAATGCTCGCCGACAAACCCGTTGATGAAACGCTCGCCGAACTGCTCGTGATGGTGCCCGACGACGGCGTCGTGATCTGCACGGCTGCGAAAAACCCACGATCGCTCCCGGCGACCGAGCTGGCTGGGCGCGTCGCCGCGATTGCCGCTCCAGGCGTGCGGGTCGAAGCCGTCGAAGGGCCGATTGCCGCTCTTGGCCGCGCCCGAGAAGTCGCCGGTCGCGACGGGTTGCTGTCTGTCACCGGCTCCAACTACCTGATTGCTGATCTGCTGCGCCAACCCGGCGCCGCGGGATCGACGCTGTAGGCACCGATGAGCGCGATCCCGCCACCACCGCCGCCGATCGAGCCGCCCGAGCCGCCGCAGCCGCCGTCGCTGCTGTCGATGGTGTTGATCGTCGCAGTGGTCGTGGCGGTTGTGATCCTGATTTTCTCGGGGCTGGGCTACGTGCTGGGCAAGTTCATCTTCTGAGCCCGCGAAGCGGCCGCATCGGGGGATACACTCGCCACGATCTATGGGCAGCTCCATTCGTGAATCATCTGTACCGGCCGTCGCGCCGCTTGCACTCTTCGGAATCGACAACGAGGGGATCGGCGTAGCCGCAAATCTTCTCGTCGTATTCCTGATCGCGGTCTGGTTCGCCCTCGTTTTCTGGACCTACGCCGATTCGCGTCGCCGGCTGCAGGATCCGGTGCTGATCGGATCGGCCACTCTGGCCGCGTTGATCTTCCCGTTTGCCGGGTCTCTGGTCTACGCGATCGTCCGCCCGCCGGAGACGCTCGACGACGCCTACGAGCGCGAGCTCGACGTCCGCGCTGCAGAGCTCCGCGTGCGACTGCTTGAATCTGCCGTGAAGGGCGGACCGGGCAGCAGCGCGGCTTCTGCTTCGGTCGCCGCCGAAGTTTCCGGCGAACCGTCATCGCGGCGTGGGTCTGCCGGCCCTCCGAGCCAGTCACGTCCGACACCCGCTTCTCAACCGCGCCGCTCCGAGCCCGGCCGTTCGCCTGAAAAGGGCGCACCGGCCGCGCCGTCGCAGCGCTCCGGTCAGCCCAAGCGTCCGTCTTCTGGCAGTCCCTCGCGGCCGCCTGCAACTGGCGCAGACGGCGCCTGATCGTCACTCTCAAAACCTAGATTCAGGAGAATCAACCCATGGAACGCACTCTCATCCTCGTGAAGCCGGACGCCTTCGAGCGCAACCTGACCGGCGAGGTGATCGCCCGCTTTGAGCGCAAGGGTCTCAGGCTCGTCGCGCTGAAGCAGCTGACCGCCGGCGAAGACCTCGCCAAAGAGCACTACGCCGAGCACGTCGAGCGCCCGTTCTTCGGTGAACTCGTCGAATTCATCACTGGCGGTCCGCTGGTTGCCGCGGTGCTCGAGGGCCCACGCGCAGTTGCCGCCGCCCGGCAGACGATCGGTGGCACCGACCCGGTCGAAGCCGCGACGCCCGGCTCGATCCGTGGCGACTACGGCCTCGAGGTTCAGAGCAACCTCGTGCACGGCTCGGACTCGACGGACTCGTCAGCGCGCGAAATCGCGCTGTGGTTCCCAGAGCTCTAAGGAAGTTTCTTGGCTCAGCCGCGACTGGTTCTGGCCTCGCGCTCACCGCAGCGCGAAGTGATCCTGTCGCGGCTCGGACTTGATTTTGAAGTTGTGCCGTCGGGTGTTGACGAGTTCGATGCGGGCGAGCCGTCGGCTGTTGTGATCGGCAATGCCTTGCGCAAGGCGCGTGCGGTTTCTGATCGCCTGGCTGACCCGGGAGCCCTGGTTGTCGGCGGCGACACCGTGATCGTGCATCAGGGGTCCGTGATCGGCAAGCCGGCCGACCCCGAGGAGGCTGCGGCGTTCATGCGCCGGCTGAGTGGGTCCGAGCACGAGGTGCTCGGGGGGCTCGCCGTGGTTCGGTTCGGCGGCGAAGAGAAGACGGCAGTCACAGCTACGCAGGTGCGTTTTCGTTCGCTGAGCGATTCGCTGATCGCTGCATACGTGGCCACCGGAGAGTGGGAGCACCGCTCCGGCGCCTATGCGATCCAGCAGGGCGGATCAATCCTCGTCGAATCGATCACCGGCGACTATCTGAACATAATCGGCCTCTCCGTCAACGACCTGGCCCACCTCGCCCCAGAACTCGGCATCGCATAGAAAAGCCGCATTGTGCTGCAAGGTTGCAGCTTTGCAGCGCTGCAAAGCTGCAACCTTGCAGCAAAATATCGCTTGGGAATGGGGTTTCATGGTTACACCTGGCCGGGGTGCTGGACGATGTGATTGCAGTATGCAAACGCGCGGTCACGAATATTGCGAAAGGCCTGCAAAAACCGCTCTGGCGCTAGACTCGCCAGCGAGTTTCAAATTGGGCGCGTCCATGCTCCCAAACCCTCTTCCAGACTGACAAAGACGCCTCTTTCATGGGAATTTTTTCGTACCTGACAGGTTTTGGCGGCCGCGACATGGCCGTCGACCTCGGCACCGCCAACACCCTCGTGTACGTACGCGGGCGCGGCATCGTGCTTTCCGAGCCCTCCGTGGTCGCGATCGACTCGCAGACCCACGACGTGCACGCCGTCGGCGTCGAGGCCAAGCGCATGCTCGGCCGCACGCCCGGAAGCATCACCGCCATCCGCCCGCTCAAGGACGGCGTGATCGCCGACTTCGACGTGACCGAGCAGATGCTGCGCCACTTCATCCAGAAGGTCCACCAGTCGCGCTGGGCCCACCCGCGCGTCGTGGTCTGCGTGCCGTCCGGCGTCACCGGCGTCGAGAAGCGCGCCGTTGAAGAAGCCTGTCTTTCTGCCGGCGCCCGCCAGGCCTACCTGATCGAAGAGCCGATGGCAGCCGCGATCGGCGCCGGACTCCCGGTCTCCGAGCCGACCGGATCGATGATCGTCGACATCGGCGGTGGTACCAGCGAGGTGGCGGTCATCTCGCTGGGCGGCATCGTCACCAGCCAGTCCGTGCGTGTCGGTGGCGACGAGCTCGACGAGGCGATCGTCAGCTACGTCAAAAAGGAATACAAACTCATGATCGGCCAGCAGACGGCCGAGGAGGTCAAGCTCGAGATCGGCTCGGCCTTCCCACTCAAAGAGGAAGTCCAGGCCGAGATTCGCGGACGCGACCTCGTGACCGGACTGCCCAAGACGATCGTCCTGACCAACGATGAGGTCCACCGCGCACTGGCCGAGCCAGTCGGCGCGATCATCGACTCGATCCGAGTCACGCTCGACCAGACTCCCCCGGAGCTGGCCAGCGACATCATGGACCGCGGGATCATGCTTGCCGGCGGCGGCTCGCTCCTGAAGGGCTTCCCGGAACGGCTCCGCGAAGAAACCCAGATCCCCACACACCTTGCGGAATCACCACTGACCTGCGTTGCGATCGGCTCTGGCCGCTCGCTTGAAGAGTTCGAGGCGATCCACCGCACGACCAAGGCGCGCCGCCGCCGGCGCTGAGCGCCCGGCGCTGCCAGACCGGAACCGTGCCGACACGGCAACAGATCCGCCGCCGCCGCATCACCGCTGGCGCGCTCGTCGCGCTCTGTCTGGTGATGGTCACTGCCTACTTCAGCGAGAGCACCGGCGGCGTATTCCACACGATGCAACGCGGAGCCGTCGAGGTCCTCTCGCCGCTGCAGTCGCTGGCCAGCGGCGCTGTCAAGCCCTTCAGCGACGGTGTCAACTGGATCGGCGACTCGATCAGCGCCAAGGGTGACAACGAGAAGCTCCAGCTCCAGCTCGCGGACGCGAGGATCGCCCAGGCCCGCCTGCAGCAGGCCGCTTCAGAGAACGAACAGCTGCGTGCGCTGGTCAAGTACAACGACAGTGACGATTTCCCGAGCGGTCGCACGCCGGTCACCGCCCGCGTGATAGCCCGCTCGCCGACCGAGTGGTACGGGCGGGTGACGATCAACGCCGGACGCTCGGACGGAGTACGACTGAACGACCCGGTGATCGCAGGCGGCAACAACAGCGGAGCGTTGGTCGGGAAGATCACCACCGTCGCGGGCAACGCCTCGCAGATCACATTGCTCACCGACAGCGCCAGTGGCGTGGCCGCACTGATCGCCAAGCGCAACATCCTCGGCGTCGTCAAGACCGGCGCAGGTGGCGAGGCCGGGGCGGAGGATCTGCAGATGGCCTTCATCCAGCAGCGCGGGCGCATCGCCAAGGGCGACATGGTCGTCACCTCGGGCACCGTCGATGACCCCAATCGGGTCGACTCAATTTTTCCGCCCGGCATTCCGATCGGAGCCGTCAGCGAAGTCGACAGCGAGGATCGCCGACTCTTCGGGCGCGTCCGCATCGACCCGTACGCCGACATCCGCGACGCGCAGATCCTTCAGGTGCTCACCCGCAGGGGG
The DNA here is from genome assembly GCA_016463365.1 of Thermoleophilaceae bacterium. Next base: position 7,378 of record JAEMRJ010000062.1, read on the forward strand.
CGTTGACAGTGGCTCCCGAACAGACGCGCAGCTTTCTTCGCCTGGCACTGGTGGTCGGCGGCGGCGTGCTTTTTCAGCTCGCCGTGATCGCCCAGTTCCGTCCGTTCGGGGTGGTTCCGGACATCATTCCGGTACTCGTGGTGTCGATCGGACTGCTCGGCGGTTCGTCGGCGGGCGCTACAACAGGCTTTGTGGCGGGTTTACTTATTGACCTCACTCTGGTCCAGACGATGGGCGTTACTTCACTACTACTGACGATCGGCGGATACTTCGCCGGACGGCTGCGCGAGCTCTACGACCCCGTGCACCCGCTGACGAGCTCTGCCGTCGGCGCGAGCGCCGCTGTCTTTTTCTCGGTCGGCTTCGGCGTCATGCAGTTCTCGCTCGGGCAGCCGGCACCGGATCCGCTCAGCGTGCTCTGGCAGGTGACGCTCTCGGCGGTCTACGGAGCCCTGATGGCACCGGTCATCTTCCGCATCGCGCGCTGGGCGATGCTCCCGAATCTCGGCCCGGGCAGCGACCCGATGCAGCGCCGCCGGAAAGCAACGATGACCAGTCAGAGCGTGCTTGCCTCGCCCACGATCGACACCCGTAGACGCCGCAGGCTCAGTCGTCGCAGGAGCAATATCTGATGCCGGACAACTCTCCCTTTTACCGCCTTCCTGACCGCCAGTCCGACGCGATCAGTTCGCGCTCGAGCATGCGCATCGCAGTCCTTGGCGTGATCGCGCTGACGCTGTTTGCGATCGTCTTCTTCCGGCTCTGGTTCCTGCAGGTCCTTACCGGCGAGCAGTACCTCGCCGAGGCCAACCAGAATCGCACCCGCGACGTCCGCGTGGACGCTCCGCGCGGCAACATCCTCGACCGCAACGGAAACACACTGGTCGACAACAAGAGTTCGTGGCAGGTGCGCGTGGACCAGAACGAGTGGGGCATCACGCTGACGGAAAAGAACCGGCAACTGAAGTTCAACGATCCCGCCTTCCGCCCATTGCTCAAACGCCTTTCCCTCGCACTCGACCTGCCGCAGCGCGAGCTCAAAGAGAAGATGCGCGACTCGATCATCCAGGAGTCATTCGCCAACGCCGTGGTCGCAGAGGATGTCGACTACGACAGCGTGGTGAAGATCAGCGAGAACAGTGAGGCCTTCCCGAACGTTCTGGTCTCGCAGTCCTACAAGCGCGCGTATCCAAACGATCAGCTCGCTGCGCACCTGTTCGGCTACGTCCGAGAAATCGACGAAGAAGAGCTCAAGTCCAGAAAGTTTGAGAACGCAGAGCAGGGCGACACCGTCGGGCAGGCAGGGCTGGAGCTCGAATACGACCGCTATCTGCGCGGCAAGCCCGGTCTGCAGCGCGTCGAGGTTGAAGCCAGCGGCAAGGCGCGCAAAGAACTTCCCGGCGCCAGACCCGAAACCGGCGACAGCCTGCGGCTGACGATCGACAAGGGCGTTCAGCAGGCCGGCGAGGCGGCGATCGAACGTGGAGCCGGCAGTATTCCCACGCACGGCGCGGCATTTGTCGCAATGGAGATCGACACCGGCGAGATTCTCGGAATGGGCAGTTATCCGACTTACGATCCCGGCGTCTTCTCGGGCGTGCTCAAGCAGTCGACCTACGATGAGATCAGCTCAAAGGAGAACGGCCTGCCGATCATCAACCGCACGATCGGCGCCGTGTATCCGCCGGGATCAACCTTCAAGGCGATCACCTCGATCGCCAACATGCAGGCTGGACTGCTCTCGCCGGGATGGACGATCAACGATGCCGGCGTCTGGGAGTACGGCGGGTACGTGTGGCAGAACGCCGGTAAGGAGCCGCTGGGCACGGTCGATCTGCGCAAGGCGCTGCAGTTCTCGAGCGACATCTACTACTACCAGCAGGGGCTCAAGGCCTACCGCAAAGGTGGGCAGATCATGCAGCGGATGGCGACGCGGATGGGTCTTGCCCGCAGCCCGAACATCGACCTGCCGAACGCATCGCCCGGGCAGGTCTCGAACCCGAAAATCGTCAAGGCCGAACAGGGTCGCCCCTGGAACGCCGGTGACAACATGAACGCCTCGGTCGGCCAGGGCTCGACGCAGGCTTCACCGCTGCAGATGGCGCTCGCATACGCAGCGCTCGGCAATGGCGGATACGTCGTCACGCCGCATCTGGGCAAGGGCATCGACGACGCCCAGGGCGAGGCCGTTCAGACGATTGATCAGCCGACCAGGCGCAAGCTCGACTTCAATCCGACCAACGTCGACGCGATTCTCGACGGGCTGCACGCTGCAGCTCAAGAACCCGGCGGCACCAGCTACCAGGTGTTCAACGACTTCCCGGTCCCGATCGCCGGCAAGACCGGGACCGCCGAAGCCGGCGCGGGCAAGGAGGACCAGTCCTGGTATCTCGCCCTCGCGCCGTACCCGAACCCGCGCTATGTTGTCGCTGTGACGGTTGAGCAGGGCGGCTTCGGATCCGAATCCGCAGCGCCGGCCGCCCGTCAAATCCTCGCGAAGTTGCTCAAGCTGAGCAAGAGCGAGCAACAGAAGTGGCAGCCGGGAACTTCCCGCACTCTTTAGGTCCCGCTGCCAACCGCCGACCTTTTCTTTCACCAGAACATGCCAACTGCAGACATACCCGCTCAAAGGCTCGACCCGACAGGGGTCGCCGCGGGAGTGAAGCGCTTCCGTGCCGATGCTGCGTCGCAGTCGCTGGCGCGCGGGTTTGACTGGCCGCTGCTCGGCGCGGCGATCGCCCTGATGACCTACAGCGTGATTGTTCTGGGCAACGCGACGGCAGATGATGTGGAGGGCAATCCCCACTTCTACGTGATCCGCCAGTCGATCTTCGCGGTCGTCGGCGTGTTCCTGCTTTTCGCTGTGAGTCGCATCGACTACACCCGCCTCCGCGAATACCGGACGCAGATCTACGCATTCCTGATCGCGTCGAACGTCTTCGTGTTGATCACCGGTACAGCGACCAAGGGATCGCGCCGCTGGATCGACGTCGGCTTCTTCCAGGTCCAGCCCTCAGAGCTGGGCAAGGTCCTCCTGACGATCACGCTCGCCGCGTTCATTGCCGACCGCGCGCACGACCGCGACTCGAAGGGCATTCTGCTTCCGGTCCTGGGCCTCGCCTCGATTCCGGCGGCACTCGTGTTTCTGCAGCCTGACCTTGGAACTGCGCTCGTCTACGGCGCGATCACGCTGAGCATCCTCTTCATCGCAGGCATTCCGTGGCAGCAGATGACCGCACTGCTGGTCGCCGTCGTGATGATCGCCACGGCGGTGCTGTGGGCTGCCCCCGCAGTGGGCGTGAACGTGCTCAAGGAGTACCAGGTGCAACGCCTCACATCTTTTCTCAACCCCAACGCCGACCCGGGCGGACAGGGCTTTCAACAGAAGCAGGGCGAGATCGCAATCGGCTCCGGCGAACGCGTCGGACGGGGAGCCGAAAATGCCACACAGACACAACTCAATTTCATCCCCGAGCACCACACGGACTTCGTCTTTGCGGTGGTCGGCGAGTCGTACGGCTTTGCCGGAGCGGCTCTTGTAATGACGCTTTTCGCGCTTTTGATCTGGCGCGGGCTACGCATTCTTGCGCTCGCCCGGGATCAGTTCGGTGCGTTGATCGCCGCCGGAGTGGTGGCGATTTTGATGTTTCAGGTATTCGTAAACGTAGGGATGAACGTCGGAATCATGCCGATCACAGGTGTGACGCTGCCGTTGATGAGTTACGGGGGAGCCTCAGTGCTCTCCACGTTCATCGCGCTTGGTCTGTTGCAGTCAGTTGCCGTGCATTCACGGCGCTAGCTCGCACCCGACCGATAAAAACATTCGAGGTAAAAAGTGAAGAAGAAGGTTCTGGTCAGCGCGGACCGCAACGAAACCCGCGTGGCGATGCTGGAGGCCGATGGCACTCCGGGCAAGCGCACAGCAGGCAAGTCAGCCGCAAAAGACACCACCAAGTGGCGCACCGCCGAGCTCTATCTTGAGCGCCGCGGCGAGCGTTCGATCGTCGGCAACGTCTACAAGGCGAAGGTTGAAAACGTCGTGACCGGCCTCGAGGCTGCGTTCGTCGACATCGGATTTGAAAAGAACGGCTTCTTGCACGTGGACGACATAATCGTCGACGGCAAGCAGGTGGCAAAGCGCGGCACCGGTCGTGGCGCCCGGATCAACGACCTGCTCAAGAGCGGCCAGGAAATCGTTGTGCAGGTGACCAAGGACCCGCTCAAGACCAAAGGCGCGCGGCTCACAATGCAGCTTGCGGTTCCCGGTCGCTACATGGTCTTCGTGCCGAGCGGCGAGGGCGTCGGATTCTCCCGACGGCTCGAGGACAAGGAACGTATGCGGCTCAAGCGCGAGGCCCGCGGCCTCGACCTGCTCGGTGGCGGCGCGATCATCCGCACTGCGGCCCGCGGCGCGACGCACGAGGACTTCGTGCGCGAACTGATCTACCTGAACATGCTCAACGACGTGCTCGACCGCCGCGCCACTGAAACGCCAGCGCCGGCGATGATCTTCCAGGAAGCCGACCTCTCGATCCGCGTGATCCGCGACGTTTTCACCGATGAGCTCGACGAGGCACTGATTGACGATGAGGCTCAGTACGAGCGCGTCAAGTCGTTTCTCGGTCGCACGGCACCGGAGCTGTCGGACCGCGTGGTGCGTTACGAGGAGCCCAAGACGACGCTGTTCGAGAAGTACGGCGTTGAAGAGGAGATTCACAAGATCCTCTCCACGCGCGTCGATCTGCCCAGCGGTGGATACCTGATCATTGAGCACACCGAGGCGCTGACGATCATCGATGTCAACACCGGATCGTTCACCGGCCGTGGCAAGGCACGCGGTCTGGAAGAGACGATCACCCACACCAACCTCGAGGCCGCAGAAGAGGCCGTGCGCCAGATCCGTCTGCGCGACATCGGCGGGATCATCGTGATCGACTTCATCGACATGGCCCGGGCGAGCAACCGCGACGCGGTGCTCAAGGTGATGCGCAAATCGCTCGACGAGGACCGCACCAAGACCCACGTCGTCGAAATTTCACCGCTGGGCCTGGTCGAGATGACCCGCCAGAACGTCACCGACGGCGTGCGCGAGATCATGACCAAGACCTGCCCGGTCTGCAACGGCGAAGGCGTCGTGCTCTCTGAAGAGACGGTCGCGCTGCACGTCGAACGCCATATCCGTGAGTACATCAAAGAGAATCCGGCGCCCGAGGCCTACCTCGTGCAGATCAACCCACGCGTCACCAACGCGCTGCTGCACACGAT
>JAEMRJ010000063.1 GCA_016463365.1 Thermoleophilaceae bacterium
GCGCAGCTGATGCGCTCGCCGGTGCTGAGCAGCATGTCCATCTCGCGCGCGACCGGGCGCTCGCTGATCTCGTTGGCCTGGGCGACCAGGGCGTCGGTGGTCTTGCCCTGAGCAGAGAGAACTGCGACGACCTTGTTGCCCTTTTCGTGCGCGGCGACGATCCGGCCGGCGGCATTCTTGATGCGATCTGTGTCGGCGACGGAGGTGCCGCCGAACTTCATGACGATTGTTTCGCTCACGGGTGGTCAGGTTAGTTGCAAGCCGCGGTCGGAGCGGCGTCTGCTCAGCGACCTGTCGAATCAGTCGCGCCCTTGGGCTTGACGATCACAGTGCGCCCGTCTGAGAGCTTGTAGACCGTGCCGAGCTTCTCGCCCTGGCCGACGACCGTCGATCCCGGCTCGACCTGGATCTGTTCGATCTGCTCCTGGGGTTTTGCGACGACAGAATCCTTGGGAACGGTCTGAGTCTGCGGCGACTTGTTCTTGAGCACGTCGGGCGTCAGGTTGACCGAGCTGAGGGCGGCCAGCAGGAACGCCACGGCCAGCACGATGCCAAGGTCGAAAAGATTCACCAGCCCGTCGAGCGGGTCGCCACCACGATCCTCGCGCGTGCGGGCGCGCGCTGTGACCCGCCTGCTCATGGGCCGACCGGGACGACGCCGACGGACTGGGCGGCGTGGATCGCGGGGGGTGCGGGGATGTCGTCGAGCGCGGCTGCGATGTACTCGACATCGGAGAAGTCCTGGGCGTAGAGGCGGTCGCGCACCAGCGAGACGGCAAAGGCGAGCATGCCGATCAGCAGGCCGGTCACCGTGACGCTGAACGCGACGCGCAGGTCGCTCGTCAGTCGCTGGATGTTGCCGTCTGCGAGCGCGGCGAGCGCCGGGCTGAGCGGAATCAGCGTTCCCATCAGGCCCAGCGCCGGACCCATGCGCACGAGTATGCGGGTACGTTCAAGCCGTCTGAGCGAGCTGTAGTCGTACTCAGCCAGTCGCTTGGCGATGCGGTCCTCGGTGTCGGGCAGGCCGCGTTGCAGGATCAGCGCGTCGAGCGCGGCGGACATCTTCTCGTTGTAGCCGAGCGCGTGCACGATGTTCAGGGCAGACTGGTTGTCGCCGACGGCCAGGCAGGTCCGCACCTGGGCGATCGCGTAATCGAGCCGCTCGATACCGCGGCCACGGCGCTTGTAGACCTCGGCAGCAAGCGCGCCGAGTTCGACCAGCGCGTAGACAAGCGCGAGTACCGTGAGGATCAGCACCGGATAAAGCAGCGCCTCGGCGATTTCAAACAGGAGGTTTTCGATCTTCATCGAGTTTTGAAAGTAGGCGATTTGCAGCGCAAGCCGAAAGACCTAGCGCAGCGCTAGGATATTAGGCTACCCTAATGACTGCCCTTCGATGAGACTCAACACAAAAGCACTCCCGGCGCTGATCGCGGCGCTCGGCCTGACCGCCGCGCTGGTCGCTGGTTCAGCAGGCGCTGCCGGCTCAGGCCAGCGGGTTGTCGCACTCACGCCGTTCAGCGCGAACACACTGGTCGGAATCGGCGTGAAGCCGGTTGCGATTGGCGCGATGGCCATCGGCAACAAGGGCTACTCGCCCAAGCTCAAAGGGATCAAGCAGCTTCCGCTGAGCCATCCGAACGGTCCGAACATGGAGCAGATTGCGAGGATCGATCCAGACACCGTGCTGACTTCGACCGAGTGGCGTAAGGGCTCTCAGACGATGCGCGATCTCGCCATCACCGTGCGCGAGATGGACGCGATCACCGCGACCGCCGTGCCCGCAAAGATTCGTTCGATCGGATATGCCTTCGGCTCCAGGCGGGCCACCGACAAACTCGTCGCCCAGGCGAAGGCGGAGTACGCCTTTGCGACCAGAGGCAGCAAGAAATCGCCACACCCGATCACGAAGCGCCCGAAAGTGTTGATGGTGCTCGGCGTCGGCCGCACGCCTTACGTCTTCTTGAACAACAGCTGGGGCGGATCGATCGCCCGGGCAGCCGGCGCCACGCTGCTGGGAGGAGAGCTCCGGGGCAGCGGCGGGTTTGTAAAAGTCTCCGAGGAATACGTCGTCCAGCAGAACCCCGACATTATTCTCGCCGTTCCCCACGGGAACGCCAAGGATCTCAAATCGATCCGTGAGCACATGCTGACCAATCCGGCGTGGTCAACAACAAACGCGGTCAAGAACGGCGCGGTCCACGCGACGATGGATGACGCGCTCCTGCAGCCGAACATCGATGTCGGCGACACGATCAAGCGTGTGCGCGTCGCCTTCCTGAAGAACTGGTAGTCCTCGGCGATGGCACGCAAGTCGGCCGTCGTCGTCGCGCTGCTTCTGGCGCTCGCGCTCTCGTTCATCGCTGCGATCGCCTTCGGAGCGGTGCGGATCCCGTTCGGCGACGTGCTGAGCGCGCTGCTCGGCGGAAACTCGCCGGAGGCAGTCGAGAAGATCGTGCTCGACCTGCGTCTCCCGCGGGCCGTCGAAGCCCTGGTTGTCGGCGCCGCTCTCGGAGTTGCCGGCGCGCTGCTTCAAGGTGCCCTGAACAATCCACTCGCCTCTCCGGACATCGTCGGCGTGACCGGCGGCGCGGGCTTTGGCGCGGTGCTGATCCTGGTGCTGTTTCCGGCGCAGGTCGCGCTGCTGCCGATCGGCGCCCTGGTCTTCGGGCTGGTCGCCGCCGCGCTTGTGTTCGGGGTGGCCTGGACCGGCAGGAGCCGCGGCACAGTCACCAAACTGATTCTCGGTGGAATCGCGATCGGCGCGCTGTTCGGCGCCGCGACAACCGCGATCCTCACGGCATATCCCGATCGCGTTCCGTCGGTGCTCTTCTTCATCGCCGGCGGACTGACGAGCGACGGTTGGCACGACCTGAAAGCGGTGACGCCTTACTTCGTCGTGGGATTCATCGCCGCCGTTGCCCTGATCCGCCCGCTCGATCGGCTGGCACTCGGCGATGAGGTCGCCGCCTCGCTGGGCAGCCGTCCGCAACTGATCCGCCTGGGGGCAGGCATTGCCGCCGCGTTGCTTGCGGCCGCGGCCGCGTCGCTTGCCGGACTTCTGGCTTTCCTGGGCCTGGTTGTTCCGCATCTGGTGCGGATGGCCGCAGGGACGGCAAACAACACGTTCGTGATCCCGGTCTCGGCCCTCGGCGGTGCGGCACTGCTGCTGATCGGGGACACGATCGCGCGCGTGATCGCTGCTCCGACGGAGCTGCCGGTCGGGCCGTTCATGGTGCTTCTGGGCGTGCCGATGTTCCTCTACCTCCTGCGCAAGGCCGACTGAGTTGACGACGATGCTTCAAGCCAGGGACGTCAGCGTCCAGATCGGTGGTGCGACGATCGTCGAGCACGCTGACCTCGAGCTGGCCACCGGCGAGCTGATCGCGATCGTCGGACCCAACGGCGCCGGCAAATCGACGCTCGTGCGCGCGCTTTCGGGTATCCAGAAGGCGACCGGAGAGATCAACTGGAGTGGGCGTCCTCTGGCGGAGATGCATGGGCGTGAGCTCGCGCTGATGCGCGCGTTCGTTCCCCAGCGCGCGCTCGTACCGCCCGGGCTGACCGTGCGCGACGCAGTCACGATCGGCCGCTCCGTACACGTGCGGCCATGGCAGCGCGCCGGCGACGATGACCGCGAGGCAGTCGAGACGGCGATCGCGCGGGTGGGCGTGGAGCGCTTCGCCGACCGCCAGCTGACGACGCTTTCCGGCGGAGAGATGCAGCGCGTGCAGGTTGCCGTGGCGCTGGCGCAGAACGCGCCGGTGCTTGTCGCCGACGAGCCGACCAGCGCGCTTGACCTGGGCGCAACGGTCGCGATCGCGCGGCTCCTGCGCGGCCTCGCCGACGAGGGCCTGGCAGTGCTGCTCGTTGTGCACGACCTGACGTTGGCGGCCGCGATCGCCGACCGCGTCATTGTGATGGCCAGCGGCACGACCGTTGCTTCGGGTGCGCCGCGCGAGGTGCTCACGCGCCAGCAGATCTCCGAGGTCTGGGGGGTCGACGCGTCGCTCGAGGTTTCTGACGATGAGCGCACCGCGCTGCACGTCAACTGGTTGGGAGAGTCGTAGATGACTCCGGTCACACACTTTTTTGCGACCGAAACTAGGCTCAACAGAGTGCCGATTGTCATCGTGCTTATTGCTCTCGCTCTACTGATGACGGCCGCCCCCGCGGCCGACGCTGCGCAACCCTCGGGCTCGCCGGTCGCGACGATGCCGATCGGAGCCGCAGGCAAAGGCCTGCGATCAAACGGTGTCTCGGTGACTGCGGTCGGCACCGCCAAGACGTTCGACACCTGGGTCGGATTCCCGGTGGCAGATGTCAGCGTCGGTGCCAAGCGGCACGCCTCGATGATCTTCAGCGGCGGACTCAAGCTCCGCAAGGGCAAGAGCCGCGCCAGCATCCGCGGCCTGCTCGTCAGGCTCGATGGCCGCACGGTCACTGTCACCGGCAAGATCGGTTCCCGACGCATCACGCTTTTCAGCGGCCGCGCCAGCAGCGCGCCGAAACTGGACAACGCCCGCCAATCGGTTGAGCTGAAGGTGACCAGGCTCAGGCTGACCAGGAATGCAGCTGCTGCGATCAAGCGACGCATCCGCTCATTCGCCCCGAAATCACTCACACTCGGCACGCTCCGTGTCAACGCGTTCGTGAAGTCGGTTCAACTCGGAGGTGACCAGACGACCACCGGGGAGGACGCGCGCAGTTGCAAGCCGGCGGCGTCCGCGTCGATCGACCCACTCAAACCGCCCACGGCGATCGACGTCAACTGCGCCGCGGTGGTCTGGAACTATCGGGACTCCTGGGTCAGCTACATCGACGACACGGTGCCGGTTGCCCCGGCCAGAGGCCTCCCGGCAATCGCTGGCGCCGACCACGTGTGCTCCGACTCGGGCGCCAGCAGAGCGACGACCTACTCCTTCAGCTTCCCGGCGCTCAGCGGCTGGTGGGACCCGGTCAGCGGAACGGGCGACCTCGTCTCAGCTGGCGGTGTGCGCTCGACCGGAGTTCGCGCGAGCGTCACGATCGACATCCAGCTCAGCGACATCCAACTGAAGATCAGTGGCGCGAATTCTCAGCTCTGGGCGACCGTGCTCGCGCGTAGCTCGACCGAGCCCGAATCCACCCAGCGAGTGCTTTTCGCGACCTTCGACGCGGCATCCCCGATGAGCGGCGGCCCGGTCGGCCCGGGCAGCGCGCTCTCACGGATGCGCCTCACCCTCACCAACGACGGCTCGAATGCCTTCAAGTTCTACGGCGCTGGAGACGGCTTCGGCTGCGTGGACGTGGGTTTCAACTTCTGATGCGTCGGCCCCGCCTGATCCCACTGGCCGCGCTTGTTCTGCTCCTCGCGGCACCGTCGGCAGCTCAGGCCGCCGACGTGACAGTCAACTTCGCGCGCGGCGGAGGTTCAAAAACGGTCTCATTGGATTCGCTGTCTGGATCGTTTGACGTGAACGCCAAGTACGCGCTCGTCGGACCGAGCGGAAAGACTACGACCACACAGATCCAGGGCATCTCGCTGCGTGCGCTGCTCGATGCCGTCGACGCAGACCCGACGTATTCGCGCGTGACGATCGCCCGACCGAGTGGCGATCCAGTACGCGTGACGCGCGCGCAGATCGAAGGCTCCGGCATTGGGCCTGTCTTTTACGACGACGGCGGCAGGGCGACTTTTGTGCGCCCGAGCTATTTCAGCAGCGACGAGAACGCTGGCGATGTGATCTCCGGATCGCCGCTGGTGGTCACGCAGGTGGACGACAGCGATTTCGCGCTCAAGGCCAAGGCATCCAAGACGAATCCGAAGACGAGTGAGTCGGTGGCCTTCTCGGCGACGGCGACCGGGGCTGCGGGCCAGAGGCTCACCTACAAGTGGAATTTCAACGACGGCTCGACCGCCACAGGGGCAAAGGTCTCGCACAACTTCAAGAAGCGCGGCTACTACCGCGTGCTTGTGACCGTGCGCGGAGAGGGCGAATCTGCCAGCAGCGCGAGCGTCCTGAAGATCCAGGTGGGCAAAGCCGTCAAGAGCGACAAGCAGCGCGAGGGCGGCGGCAACAACAACTCAGCCGGTGCGCCGGTCTCGGGCCGGGCCGACGGCACCTCCGGCAGCGGCGATTCCGCCGGCTCCGCCGACGCCGCGCGCTCTCAGACGCGGCGTGCGAAGAAGCAGTCGCGGCCCCAGCAGTCGCCCGAGGCTGCACAGACTGTCACCGGCGAGCTGCTCACAAGCATCGCCCAGCCCCCGCAGCAGAACGCACTTGCGGCCCGTTCGGGTCAACAGAATGCAGAGAACGGATCCTCCGGAGGCATTCCCTCCGAGGCGGCCGGAGCTGCGGGGGCGCTTGCGCTTCTCGGTCTCGGCGTCGCGCTCGAAATGGGTTGGCCCGCGCGCTTCAGCCGAGCTTCACGAGCACAGGCTTGAATTTGCTCGCGACCGGCGAGAACTTGTAAGTGCCCCTGATCGAATCGGTGATGTAGGTCAGCTTGATCTTGCGTCCCTTGACGCTCGCGTAGCCGACGAACTTCTTGTTCCTGGTGACCTTTGCAATGACGGTCCTCCTGGTCTTGAAGACGGACTTCTTGACCACGAACGACTTGGTCGAGGCGTCCTTTCCGTCCTTGCCCGAAGGACCCGTCGGCCCTTGCTGACCGGTGGCACCACTGTCGCCCTTTGGCCCGGTCAACGGCGCGCAGAAGAATTGAGAAAGCGAGAAGCTGCCGAAGGTGTTCGGCGTGCGATCAGGACCGGCGCCGACGGCGTAGCCCTGGGCGCCTGACGGGAACGCCGAGCCGGCAGTGGCCAGCGACGGGATGATGTTGCCAAGCGTGTAGGTCTGATCGGCAGGGTTGAAGCTGCACGACGAGCTGGAGAGATCGAGATTGAACAGCGGCGCAGCGGCGCTGTAGGTGGTCGTGCCGTCGCCGTTCTTGCCGCTCGCGTAAAGCTGGGCGGTGCCGTCACCGTTGAACGTGATCGACGGATTCTCGACCGTGATGTCGAACATGTGCGCTGCGCTCTGGAACTCGACGGTCCCCGAGAACTGGAGCGTCCCCGTGAGATTGGTCGGGTTGACCGTTCCGGAACTGAAGGCGTAGCCGAACGTGTAGTCGCCGGTTGCGCTCGTCGGTCCGACCGGAGAGGTCGGGCCGGTACCGGTGGCCGTGCCGTTGGCGCCGGCGTACGGGGTGCCATCGGTGACGTAGCCGAGCCAGGTCCGCTGGCTGCCGCTCCAGACCTTCGTCTGCGTCCAGTTCAGGACCGTGGAGGCCTGCGCGGCGCCGGTTGCGAACGCGAAGATGAGAACTGTGCTTACGGCGAGAACGACTTGACGTGCGCGCGCGCGGATCTTGGAGCTTGGCATCGGGGGAGTGTCCTTTCCTTGCTTTGTCGGGAGTTTCAGCTGCTGCCGTCGGGGTTCGGCGAGGATCTGGCGAAACGGGGCAAGGAGACGCACTGCGCCAGAGCGCCTAATCATAGTCCAGAACTAGGGATTTCTTAGGTGGCCCTAATTCCGTTGTAATCTCCTGCGCTCATATGAGCGAGAACCAGCAGACTTTTCTTCCGCGTGAGCCCGGCGCCCATCAGGTCCCCGAGAATTCTCCGGCCAACGACTACCCGATGCCGATCGAGCCGCTCGTGCAGATCGAACAGCCGCCCACGGCCACCGCAGCCGAACAGGCGCGCACGATTCTCGCCAACGAGTCTGTCGCGACGCTCGCGACTCTGACCGAGGACGGCTCGCCCTGGGCATCGGTCGTTCAGTACGCCGTGACCGCCGACGGCACGCCGGTCCTCAGTCTTTCCACACTTGCTCTGCACGGGCGCAACCTTGCTGCCGATCGCCGCGCGAGCCTCGCGGTCGCAGGTCCCGTGCCTGCGGGCCATGACCCCGGCGACAGCGGCCGCGTTTCGGTCGCAGGGGTCGTCGAGGTTCCCGAAGGCGACGAGCGCGCAGCGGCAGAACGCGCCTACTTCGACGCTGTGCCGGCATCGGAGATCTACACAGCGTTCGGCGACTTCACGCTCTACGTGCTCCGCCTGCGCACGGTTCGCTGGGTCGGCGGGTTCGGCAGGATGGCTTCATCGAGTCCGTCGGTGTACCACGAGGCAGAGGTCGACCCGACGGCCGGGGGCGCCGACCACGCGGTCCGTCACATGAACGAGGACCACGCCGATTCGCTCCTGCAGATGGCTCACGCCTTCACCGGTCAGACCGATGCGACCAGCGCGACGGCGCTGCGCGCAGATCGCTACGGAATGGACCTGGGTCTTGAGACCCCGCGCGGCAAGACGCCCGCCCGCGTCGCGTTCGCGGAGCCGGTGGCCGAGTCAGACGGATTGCGCGCTGCGGTCGTTGAGCTGGCCGGACGCGCTCGCACGACGCTCGGCGGGTAGCGCTCGCGTCGCTCAGGCGATCGCGGCAGCCGCCGACACGAGACCGTCGCGAAAATCCGGGTGCGAAATCGAGGCCAGCGCGCGAGCGCGTTCGGCGACGGTCATCGTCGCCAGGTCGACAGATCCGTGCTCAGTCACGACGATGTCGAGCTGATGGCGCGGGGTCGTTACGACCGTGCCTGCGGGCAGCGCTGGCAGGATGCGCGAGATGCGCGCGGCTCCGTCGCCTGCCGCCGAGGCAAAGCACAGCAGCGAAGTACCGCCTTCGACGTAGGCCGGGCCAGAAACGAAGTCCTCTCCGCCACCCACGCCGCTGAACTGCTTGCCGCCGAGCGTGTCGGCGACGACCTGTCCGTAGAGATCGACTGCCAGCGCTCCGTTCACCGTCACCATGTTCCGGTTCTGATCCATGATCAGCGGGTCGTTGACCTGATCGACGGGCAGGAACGCGACCTCGTCGTTCTCGTGCAGCCAGTCGTAGAGCTCGCGGCTGCCGAGCGCGAAGGTGCAGACGGAGGTGCCGTCGTGGAGACCCTTCCGGTTCGTGATCTTCCCTGCCTGGTGCAGCTTCATCAGGCCGTCGTTGAACATCTCGGTGTGGATCCCGTAGTCACCGCCGCTGCCGGCGGCAAGCATCGAGGAGATCGCTTCGGGTACGGCACCGATGCCGGTCTGTAGCGTCGATCCGTCGGCGATGTGCTTGATCGCATTTGCTGCGATCGCTTCGGCGACGTCACCGATCTCCTTGGGCGGGACTGCGGTCGGAGCGAGCTCGCCGCGCACGAGCACGTCGATCTCGTCCACGTGCAGGGCGTGGCGGTGCTCGCCGAGGCCTCCGATCCGCGGGAAGCCCTCGTTCACTTCGACTATCAGGAGCCTGTCCGGGTCCGCGCCGGCAGCGCGCAGTTGCGGGATCGTGCCACCTGCATGGAGCGAGAGGCTGCACCAGCCGTCGGCATCGGGAGGCGCGGCTGCCGTGACCATCACGCGCGGCTTGATCTGCGCGAGCAGCGGCCCGAAGCGCCTGAAGTCCGCCGGCACGTATTCGACGTTGCCGTCGACGCTCGCGACGTAGCGCTCGATCGGTCCGAAGAATCCACAGCGGTAACGCACACCCTTGCGGTTGAAGAGCTCGGTGCCGGTCGTGATCAGCGCGCCGTCGACGGTCAGGTCTTCCCAGTCATCGCGCTGTCCGAGCGCGATCATCAGCGACGGCGGCCAGGCCGGGCCAAGGCCGCTCGCGAGCTGATCGGTCGAACTGATAAGCGCAGCCGCGTCGGCTGCAGAAAGCTCGCGGGGCATCAGGTGACCGAGCGCCTGCCCAGCAATGCGCGGCCCAGGGTGACTTCGTCGGTGTACTCGAGGTCCGCGCCGACGGGGAGACCGCTTGCCAGGCGCGTCACGGTCAGCTCCGGCCTGCGCTTGCGCAGCGCGTCGCCGAGGTAGAGGGCAGTTGCCTCGCCGGTCGTGGTCGGGTTGGTCGCGAGCAGAATCTCCTGGACGGCAGGGTCGTCCGCGCGGGCCATCAGCTCGGCGATCTTCAGGTCTTCAGGCTCGATCCCGTCAATCGGCGAGAGCGCCCCGCCCAGCACGTGGTACCTGCCGTGGTACTCGTTTGTCCGCTCGACCGGAATGATGTCGCCCGGTTCCTCGACCACGCAGATCAGGCTCTTGTCACGACGCTCGTCCTGGCAGATTTTGCAGATCGGCTGATCGGTCAGGTTGAAGCAGACCTCGCAGAAGCCGATCTTCTCCTTGACCTCGCGGATTGCGTCGGCCAGTGCCAGCCCTTCGGCTTCGTCGATGCGCAGGATGTGAAAAGCAAGACGCTGCGCCGTGCGACGACCGATCCCCGGGAGCTTGGACAGCTCGGTGATGAGGTTTTCGACGGGCGGCGAGAACATCGACATTATTTGAGAATTGTGACCGCAGGGGCGGTCAGGCTGTCCGGCCGCGAGATATCGCTCTTCGCCGAAGAGCATTGCTCCGGTGAAAGCACGCTGTTTGCGCGAAAGTTTGTGCCAGAAATTGCACTGCCTTGGCACCTGGTGCCAAGGCAGTGTGTGAATCGCTACAAGCGTGGGGCCGAAGCTACATGCCCGGCAGACCGAGGCCGCCGGCGATACCGCCAAGGCGCTGCTCGGCGAGTGCCTGCGATGAACGGATTGCTTCGTTCGTCGCGGCGAGGATCATGTCCTGGAGGATCTCGACATCCTCCGGGTCAACTGCCTGCGGGTCGATCTTCACTTCTGTGATCTGCTGATCGCCGGTCACCCTGACGGTGACCATTCCGCCGCCGGCCGAGGCCTCGACGATCTCGGTCTTTAGCTTCTCCTGCTCCACGGCCATCTGGGTCTGGGCCTGCTGGAGCTGCTTCATCATCTTGTTGAGGTTCGGCTGTTGCGCCATCGGGCGCTCCTTTCGGTTATTCAGCTGTGCGTGCCACTTCGGTGGCATCAAATTCTTGTTTGAGTTTCTCGACCAGCTCGTCGCGGTCGATCCCGTTGGCCGCCGTTTCGGCGAGCGTCGGGTTGAATGCTGCGTCGGGGATCTGCTCGGTCTGCAGGCTGAAGCGGAAGCCGGTTGCCTTGGTCAGATGGACCAGGATCATCTCGCGCTTGTCGGACTGTTCGGCGTTCTTGCGGTAGAAACTTGCCGACTGCGGGAAGCCGAGGATCAGGGTGCGGCCCTCGATGCGCAGGGGCTTTGAGTTCTCGAGCACTGCGGCGAGGCTCGGGCTTTCTTCGAGCAGGGTGCCGACGGCCTTGACCCAGGCGGTTTCGACGACTTCGATGGTCGGCGTCTCGCTTGCCGGCTCGGGGACGGCTGCAATCGGCGCGGGCTCTGGCTCAGGCTCTGACGTGGCAACCGGCTCTGGCTCGGTTTCTGGTTCTGGCTCTGGTCCGGGGTCGGCATCGAGGATCGGGTCTGGCTCTTGCTCCGGCTCGGGCTCTGGCTCTGGCTCTGGAGCGGCGACGCTCGCAGGGACCGGCGCCGGAGCAGGCGGTGCTGACACACTCGCAGTTCCCGCCGGCCGGGACTCAAGCGCCTCGATCCGCGCAATCAGGGCCCCCGGGTCAGAGTCATCCTCCGGCCGCGCAGCCTTGAACAGCGCCAGCTCCAGCAGCAGGCGCGGCTCGCCGCCGCCGCGCGCCGACTGGATCATTCCGGACAAGAGATCAAGCGTCTGAGCTGTGCGCTCGGGCGTGAAGACCTGCGCCTGCTCGACCAGCCGCGCCGACTGTTCAGCGGTCAGGCCGACTGCGGGCGGGGCCTCGCCAAGCGTGCGGGCAACCAGAAGATTGCGCACGTGCGCGGCGAGGTCGCGCGCGAAGGAGGTCATGTCGCGGCCGCTGTCGGCGAGCTCGCCGACAGCAAGCAGTACTCCGCGCCGGTCGCCGGCGGCAACTGCGGCGGCGGTCGTGAGCAACAACTCGAAGTCGGCGACGCCCAGGACAGCCTGCACATCCTCGGCCTTGACGTTGGTACCGCTGTAGGTCACCAACTGTTCGAGCGTGCCGAGCGCGTCGCGGAAGGATCCGGTGGCCGAGCGCGCGATCATCGCGATGGCGTCGTCGCCGATCTCGATCGATTCGGCGTCAGCGGCGCGGCGCACGGCCTGCGAGAGCTGCTCGACGGTCGGTCGGCGGAAGTCAAAGCGGTGGCAGCGGTCGGCGACGGTCGGGAGGACCTTGTTGGCCTCGGTGGTCGCCAGGACAAAGACCGTGTTGGGCGGCGGCTCCTCCAGAGTCTTCAGGAAGGCGTTCCAACCCTGCGTGGTGATCATGTGCGCCTCGTCGAGGATGTAGACCTTCCATCCTCCGGTCGTGGGCGCAAGCGCAACCGAGTCGATCAGTTCGCGAATGTCGTCGACGCCGTTGTGCGAGGCCGCGTCCATCTCGACGACATCCATCGAGCTGCCGTTGGCGATCGCCTGGACTGCCGGATCGTCGGCGCTGAATGTGCTTGAAGCGCCACCCGAGGCGTTCAGGGCAGAGGCGAGGATCTTCGCCATGCTGGTCTTGCCGGTGCCGCGCGAGCCGACAAACAGGTAGGCGTGGTGCACGTTTCCCTGGTCGACGGCGTTCTTGAGCGTGCGCACGACATGCTCCTGCCCGATCACGTCGTCAAACGTGCGCGGGCGGTGCCTTCTGTATAGAGACGCAGCG
>JAEMRJ010000064.1:0-2025 GCA_016463365.1 Thermoleophilaceae bacterium
ACAAAGTTCAAAGGATCCCCGCCCACATATCCATAGAGGTTCTGCCCGCTCCCAAGGCTCCCGATCGGATCAGCCGAGGTGAACACGCCGCTCGCCGGGTCGTAATACCTAGCCCGCATGTAGATCAGCCCGCTCTCAGCGTCTTTGTACTGCCCCGCATAACCCAGCGGCGTCGTGGCGGTTCCGGTCTTGGCAGTCTGGGCGCCGTAGGGATCAAAGTTGTAGGTGGCAACCTTTGCTCCGGTTGAGCTGGTGATCAGGCGCGTGCTTCCAAGCTGGTCGTGGTGGAGGTAGCTGACAGCTCCTGCGCTTGAGATCTGCTCAAGCGGAGTTCCATCTGGGCCGTAGATGTAGGTGTTTGCGCCGTCTCCCATGAGGTTCGGGATGGCTTGCGAGCGGTCCCAGATCATGCGCGTTGCTGGTTTGCCGGTCAGCGTCTTTGACATCCGTAGGCCGTCTGCATCGTAGGCGTAGGTTGCGGCGCCAGAGACTGCGGTCATCTGGTTGTTCTGGTTGTAAGAGTAGGTGGTTGCCGCGCCCGTGGACGGGGTCTTTGCGGTGCGGTTGCCGCGGGCGTCGTGGGTGTATCTGGTTGCGCCGGTCGGGATCGTGGAGCAACTCGGATTTGCGACTGCGGCGGTCTTGCTCCAGCAGAGCTCGCTTGCGGCGTCATAAGCCTGGGTGGTAGTTGAGTTCCTTCCCGTCAGGCGGTCGGCGGCGTCATATGCGTAAGCGACCTGGGCCGTTGACGGGCCGGATTTGGTGAGCTGGCCCAGGGTGTTGTAGGCGTTCGCTGGTTTGGCGATGCCGGTGGTTGTGCTGGTTGCGACCTGCTGGGCGCCGTTGCGCTTGTACGTGAATGACACGAGATTTGTCGAACCTTTCCTGGCTGGGATCGTCAGGAGCGCGTCGGCGTTGTCGTCGTGCACAGGAAGACCGTCATTGCGGTCTGGAGGCCTAACCGGATCGAGGCATCCCAACGACAGCGTGCAGACCTTGCGCCGCCATCAAACGTCGTCTCCAAGGTCAAGTCTCGACGACGGCGCTTGTGGCACATGCCTCGACAAGCCAGGCATTCAATCGTTCAACGAGTTCCTGGGCCCCGGTGTTGTTCGGACGGACGGCAGTGTTAGGCGACTGAATCCCGAAAATGATCAGCTCACTCCCATCCCGTAAATCAGCCGCCGCAGCCGCATAGAAAAGGGTGGATTTTTTCGGTCCCAAGCGGAACTCACGAATCTCTGTTGCATCGACACGAATTGTTCGGAATGTGTTTACGACGATCAACTCATGGCCATTTATTACCGCTCGCGCACGCCCAGCACGAACGAAGACCGTCGCAAATATCGCACCCACAGCCACACCGAACATTGCTTCCACGACGCTGTCGTGCGTCACGAATCCGCGAACTGCAAAAATGATCCAATAGGCAGATATGCACACGCCAGCGATAGCGATAAAAGTGCTTTGTTCACGCGAACGAAGGACCATTTAGCAACCGCACCTACTGCTGCCGAGGGCCATCGAAGTCGACTGCCCAAGTCCGAAGCCAGGTATGGCGCCAGTTGATTTCAGTGCCCACTCCCCCGCTCGATTTGCACCATACTTTGCGAGACCACCACCGTAGACCATTCGTGCGCCAGGGATCGTCGAGAGCGCAGTCGAAACGGTGTCCCGTCCGAAGTCGCCCAGAGCACCCTTGATGCACTGGCGTTTACTTGCCGCATCGTAAATATTTGAGACCGCACTGGCTGCGAGAAGGCCTCCAGCAACGAGGACGCAAGCTCCGGCTGACGCCACGATGCATGTGACGGTGGCCCCGATCTGCGCGATAGTTCCAGCATTGTCGTACAAGAACTCCCCGCCGTCAACGATTGCGTCACCAACACCCCAAAGAAACAACCCACTCGGATCCACAAAGTTCACCGGATTCCCACCAACATACCCATATAGATTCTGCCCGCTCCCAGGGCTCCCGATCGGATCAGCCGAGGTGAACACGCCGCTCGCCGGGTCGTAATACCT
>JAEMRJ010000064.1:2125-12556 GCA_016463365.1 Thermoleophilaceae bacterium
TGTAGATCAGCCCGCTCTCAGCGTCTTTGTACTGCCCCGCATAACCCAGCGGCGTGGTGGCCGTTCCGGTCTTGGCCGTCTGGGCGCCGTAGGGATCGAAGTTGTAGGTGGCAACCTTTGCGCCGGTTGTGCTGGTGATCAGGCGCGTGCTTCCAAGCTGGTCGTGGTGGAGGTAGGTGACGGCGCCGGAGCTTGAGATCTGCTCAAGCGGAGTTCCATCTGGGCCGTAGATGTATGTATTTCCCCCGTCGCCCAGGAGGTTTGGGTTGGCTTGCGAGCGGTCCCAGATCATGCGCGTTGCTGACTTGCCGGTGAGGGTCTTTGAAAGGCGCAGGCCGTCTGCGTCGTAGGCGTAGGTCGAGCCGGTAGGGATGCTTGCGCAGGAAGGGGTGACGAGACCTGCTGCTGTGGTGCGGCTAGTGGAAGACACATGCGCGCGTGCCTCCTAATGACCAACCCCAATAGCCGCCCCGCAGATCTCATCCATCGCAAGATCGCAAGCCTTGCTGAACGGAAAGCACCCCATGAAGCCGTGCATCAGTGACGGATAATGGAGGTGCTTGACCGGAACGCCGTACTCCGAGAGCTTTGCCGCGTAGGCGAGACCTTCGTCGCGCAGGATGTCGTACTCGCTGGTGACCACCACGCTGGGCGGCTGACTACCGAAGTCCTCGCCAAGCAGCGGTGAAACCCGCGGGTCGGTCGGGTCGGTGCCTCCCAGATACGCGCGGCGGAACTGCCCGCCGGCCTGCTTTGTCAGCACCGGGCCGTCGGCGTGCTGCTCGACCGACGCGTAGGTCGTGGAGAAATCCGTCGTCGGATAGATCAGCACCTGACCGGCGATGCCGTCGACGTGCTGTCCGACGACTGCCGCGAGGTTGCCGCCGGCGCTGTCGCCTGCGACGACGACTCGCGAAGCATCACCGCCAAATCTGTCCACGTTCGCAACCACCCAGGTCGCGATCGAAACTGCGTCATCCGCCGCGGCCGGAAACGGCTCTTCCGGCGCGAGCCGGTACTCAGGGCTGATCGTGATCATCCCGGTGCGCTCGGCGATCGTGCGAACCTGAAGCTCGTAGGACGGGATGTCGCCGACGATGAATCCCCCGCCGTGCAGGAAAAGCAGCGTGCCGCCGGATCCGCCCCCGACCGGGATGTAGACCCGCGCCGGCAGGTCGCCGGCTGCGCCCGGCACCGTGATGTCATCCATCCGCTCAAGATTTCCGGGAGGCAGCTGCTCGCGCAGGGCCACCGTGATCCGCCGGAACTGATCGCGCGATTTGACCGGGTCATCACTGACCGGCAGCGCGAGTCCTCCGGGAAGACTGTCCGCGAGCGTCTTCAGCTCAGGGTCGAACGGCTCCGCGGGCGGGACCGCGAAGCCGTTCGATGCCGGAGCTTCCACTAATCCTCTTCCTTGCCGTGCACAACCAGCACAGGACGCTTGGAGAGGTGGACGAGCTTGTGCGGCGTCGATCCGAGGATTGCGCCCCTCAGCGGGGAGTCGCCGTAGCTGCCCACGACGATCATCCTCGCGTCGACCGAATCGGCCGTCGTGATCAAGGCGTCGACGGACTCGCGGTCGACCAACATGAGCTCGGCGTCTGCGCCGGCCTCTTTGGCCTCTGCAACAGCCTTGCCGCCGACCTCGTTTCCCAGCTCCTCAAGTGCGAGGCGATGATCCTGGATCTCGCCGCCCATGCGGTAGGGCTCGTAGCCGAACACCACGTACAGCTTCTCGCCGAGTTCGCTGGCGAGCACCGCGCCTTCGGCGACGGCCATGTTCGAGCACGTGCTCCCGTCAATTCCAACGACAATGCCGGGCATGATCAGTCCTCCTCTGCGGCGAAGCTTGCCACCGCTGCTTTTTCGCCGGTAAGTACTGCCGGATCTGCGACCTCCGGCTTGCGCTTGAAGAACACCGGGCTCACCTTGTTCCAGTAGAGCATCAAGCCGACACCGATGAGCGCGAAGACGATCGCAATCACAAGCGGTGGTCCGAGTCCGAGCCATGAAGCACCAGATTCGGAGTTTTCCGGCTTGGACAGATCGATCACGCTCTTGATCAGGATTCCGGTGAGCATCGAAGCGCCGATCACCGGGAAAAGCCCGATGAAGATGAAGTTCTTCGCGCTCTTGAACAACTCTTTGCGGTAGTAGATCGCGCACGCGAACCCGGTGATCCCGTAGTAGAAAGAGATCATCAGACCGAGAGCCGCGATCGAGTCGTAGAGGATGTTCTCGGAGAGCGCCGTCAGGCCGACGTACCAGACGATCGAACTGATGCCCATCACCCAGGTCGAGAAGTACGGCGTGAAATAGCGCTCGTGGACCTCGCCGAATTTCGACGGCAGAGCCTTTGCGCGGGCCATGGACAGCGAGGTTCGCGCCGTCGGCAGAATCGTCGTCTGCGTCGATGCCGCCGCTGATGTGAGCACCGCGATGATCAGGATCTTGTCCCACGGAGATCCGAACACGGCCGTTCCGAGACTGGACAGGACATCGTCGGAGTTCTCGACCAGTTCGTCGACGCCGGCGTACGCCTGCGCCGCGATTGAAACGATCACGTAGGTGAACACGAGGATCACAGTGGCCGTGAGCGCGCCGAGGCCCGGAGTGCGCGAGGCATCCTTGGTCTCTTCGTTCACTGTCACGGTCGAGTCCCAGCCCCAGTAGATGAAGACCGCCAGCAGGACGCCCGAGACGAGCGCGCTGAAGCTGTCAATGGCAAACGGATTGATCCATGAGAGCGCCGGTTCGACTGAGCCTGGTGGCGGGTCGGCGTAGACCTTGACCAGTGCGACGACGGCGAAAGCGCCGAGTGTCAGCAGTTCTGCGCCGAGCAGAAAGTTCTGCGTCTTCGCAGAGAGCTCGATGCTGCGCGCCACGATCCAGGTCATCACCAGAATCCAGAACACGCCCAGGGCCGTTACTGCCCACGTTGACTCGGCGGCTGCGGTCCAGCCGAAGAGCTCGTACGTGTACAACCCGGCGATCTGCGCGAGGTTTGCCATCACGATGACGTCGGCGACGATGATCGCCCAGCCTCCGATCCAGCCGGCTCTCGGGCCCATCGCTTTGGTCACCCACGTGAACGTCGTTCCGCAGTCGGGATCGGCGCGGTTCATGTAGAAGTAGGACGTCGCGATGAACAGCATCGGGATGAACGCGACGATCATGATCGCCGGGCTCTGAAGTCCAACCGCAGCCGCGACAAATCCAAGCGTCGCCGCCAAGCTGTAGCCCGGAGCCGTCGATGCGACTCCGATCACGGTGCTGGAAACAAAACCGATCGCATTGGCGCGAAGTCCCTTGCCACCAAGTTCGGGCCCGCTGCCCGTGCCGGCTGGCGGGACTGAATCGGGAACACTCATTCAACTGCCTCCGTTCGTCATGCGAGGGGATTTACCCCTCGATAAGAATTTCATCCTACGGCTACCTGCGAACGGATGCGGCGCGCTTTTGGGTTACCGGTTAACGGTCCAGATGAGCGCGCCTTGCCGCCGCTTGTTTCATATACGCTGGCCAGACAGGTGCCGAAAACGGCGAAAGAAAGAAGAAGGTGCTCCATGGCAACATTCACCGACGATCAGGTCACAGACGCGCACAGTTCGTCGCGCGAGCTGCAGGAGCTGGCAAAGCGCCATCTCTGGATGCACTTCACGCGCATGGGCGCGTATGCCGACCATGACATCCCGATCATCGTGCGCGGTGAAGGTTGTTACGTCTATGACGACAACGGCAAGCGCTACCTCGACGGACTCTCTGCACTTTTTTGCGTGAATGCCGGCCATGGTCGCGCTGAACTTGGCGAGGCGGCCGCAAAGCAGGCGGCCGAGCTCGGCTTCTACACAAACTGGAGCTATGCCCATCCGCGCTCGATCGAGCTGGCCGCGAAGATCGCCGAGCTTGCCCCGGGCGACCTCAACCGGGTCTTCTTCACGAGCGGCGGCGGCGAGGCCGTCGAGTCGGCCTGGAAGCTGGCCAAGGCCTACCACAAGCGCACCGGCAACCCGTTGAAGACGAAGGTGATCTCACGCGACATCGCCTACCACGGCACCTACCACGGCGCTCTCGCCATCACCGGGATTCCGTCATTGCGCACCGAATTCGAGCCGCTCGCTCCGGGCACTCGGCATGCGCCGAACACCAACACCTACCACGACGATGAGCACAGCGACCCGTTGTGGATGGCCGACGCAATCGAAGAGATCATCGAGTTCGAAGGACCAGAGACCGTCGCCGCAGTATTCCTTGAGCCGGTCCAGAACGCCGGCGGTTGTTACACGCCGCCCGAGGGCTACTTCCAGCGCGTTCGGGAGATCTGCGACCGCCACGACGTGCTGCTGGTCTCGGACGAGGTCATCTGTTCATGGGGCCGGCTCGGTTACTACTTCGGCCACGAGCGCTTCGACTACTCGCCGGACATCGTCACGACCGCGAAGGGCATCACCTCTGCGTACGCGGCGATGGGCGCGGTGATCGCGACCGACAAGGTCGCCGAACCGTTCATGAAGGGCGATGCGGTCTTCAACCACGGCATCACCTTCGGCGGCCACCCGATGAGCGCGGCCGTCGCGCTCGCGAACATCGAGATTTTCGAGCGCGAAGACCTCTGCGGCCACGTGCTGAAGAACGAGCCTGCCTTCCGCGGGATGCTCGACGGCCTGCGCGAGCTGCCGATCGTCGGCGACGTGCGCGGAGCCGGCTATTTCCACGCGATCGAACTGGTCAAGAACAAAGAGACGCGCGAGACCTTCACCGACGAAGAGTCCGAGCGGCTGCTGCGCGGGTACCTCTCGAACGCGCTGTTTGACAACGGACTGATCTGCCGAGCGGACGACCGTGGCGACCCGGTGATTCAGCTGTCCCCGCCGCTGATCGCCGGACCCGAGCAGTTCGCCGAGATCGACGGCATCCTGCGCGCGGTGCTGACCGAGGCGTGGAACCAAATTGCCTGATGCGCTGACCGTTGGTGTGCTTGGCGCGGGCGGCACCATCGCACCGCCGATCGTCCGTGATCTTGCCGAGTCGCCAGAGGCTGGCGCGCTCAAACTGCTCGACCTCGACGGAGCAAAGGCGGAGGCCACGGCGCGCGATCACGGAGCAGGCAAGTCTGTCGCGATCGAGGTCGACGGCCGCCAAGAGGGCGCCCTCGAGTCGCAGCTCCACGATGTGGATGTGCTGATCAATTCCGCCAGCTACCGGATCAACGTCGACGTGATGGAAGCGTGCTTGCGGTCAGGTACGCACTACATCGACCTTGGCGGTCTCTACCACGTGACCGCTGAGCAGCTGACGCTGAATGACCGCTTTGAAGCGGCCGGCCTGCTGGCACTGCTGGGCATGGGATCGGCGCCGGGCAAGACCAATCTGATGGCGGCCGTTGCCACGGAAGAGCTCGGGGGCGAAGTCGATCGGATCGACGCGACCGCCGGCGGCCGTGATCTCGATCCCCCAGCCGGGTTTGCGCCGCCGTACTCAGTGCAGACATTGCTTGATGAGCTGACGCTGAAGCCGGTCGTGTTGCGTGGTGGTCAGGCCGTCGAGATCGAGCCGCTGACCGACGCAGGGATGATCGATTTTCCGGAGCCGATCGGCGACGCGCCGGCGATCTACACGCTGCACTCTGAAGTGCTGACCTTCGGATCGAGCTTCGGCTGCAGCGAATGCTCGTTTCAACTCTCGCTCGGGCCGGCAGTGCTGGGGCGGTTGATCGAGCTGACCACGGCTCCTCCGGAAGAAGTCGTCCGCGCAGCGGCAGAGGCGGTCAAGCCGTCGGGCCAGACGATCTCCTTTCACCTGATCGACGCGTACTCCCGCGATCGCCACGTGCGCGTCACCTGCAAGACCTCGCCGATGCCCGAGTGGGGTTTCGGCGGCAGTGTCATCTCCACGTCGGCGCCCGCCGCGGCGGCCGTGCGACTGATGGCCAAGGGCAGGATCACCGCAGTCGGGGCGATCCCCCCTGAAGCGGCGATGCAACCGCAGGACATGTTCGATGAACTTGCAAGCAGAAACGCTGAATTCAGCGTGACCGAATACCAGCCGGGAGGCGCGCGATGAAAGTCGGAGTCCCTACAGAGATCAAGACCGACGAGTACCGCGTCGCGCTGACGCCGATCGGCGTGCGCGAACTGGTCGAGCATGGTCACGAGGTGATCATCCAGTCCGGCGCCGGCGACGGCAGTTCGCTCTCTGACGGCGACTTCTCCGCGCAGGGCGCGAAGATCGCGCCCGATGCCGAGGCGGTCTTCGGCGAGGCCGACATGATCCTCGGCGTCAAGGAGCCCCAGCCGGAAGAGGTCGATCTGCTGCGCGAGGACCAGGTGCTCTTCACCTACCTGCATCTTGCGCCGGTGCCAGAACTTGCGCAGGGTCTGGTCGAGAGCGGCGCCACGTGCATCGCCTACGAAACTGTCGAAGACCCGCAGGGCAGGCTGCCGTTGCTCGCGCCGATGAGCGAGATCGCCGGCAAGCTGGCCACGCAGAGCGGCGCGTTCATGCTCGAGAAACCGATGGGCGGTCGCGGCATGTTGCTCGGTGGCGTCCCCGGTGTTGCGGCCGCAAACGTGATGGTGATCGGCGGCGGAGTCGTCGGCCTGAACGCGGCAAACATCGCGATTGGAATGCAGGCGGACACCTTCGTGTTCGACATGTCGATCCCGCGCCTGCGCGAGCTTGAATCGATCTTTGACGGACGTGCTTCAACGGTGCACAGCTCCACGCTTGCGATCGAGCAGATGCTGCCGCAGGCCGACCTTGTGATCGGAGCGGTGCTCGTCCACGGCGCCAAGGCGCCGCATGTCATTTCGCGCCGGCAACTCGAGCTGATGAAGCCGGGCACCGTGATCGTCGACGTCGCGATCGACCAGGGCGGCTGCTTTGAGACTTCGCGTCCGACCACGCACACCGACCCGACCTACGAGGTCGACGGCATCCTGCACTACTGCGTCGCCAACATGCCGGGCGCGGTGCCGATCACCGCGACCTACGCGCTGACCAACGCAACGCTGCCTTACGTGTTGATGCTCGCCGACCACGGCGTCAAAGAGGCCTGCCGGATGGACCCGGGCCTGAGCCCCGGAATCAACGTCGCCAAGGGCAAGATCACCAACCAGCCGGTTGCCGAGGCGATCGGCGCCGAGTACCACGCACCGTTCAAGCTGCTCTAGAGAGGAACTGTCATGACCACGAAAATCGAGAACTTCATCGGCGGGAAGTCAGTCGCCGCGAACGCATCGGAAGACGTTCTGAATCCGGCCACCGGTAGCGCGATCGCGACTGCGCCGATGTCCGAAACGTCAGAGGTGGACGCAGCTGTTGCGTCGGCAAAGCAGGCCTTCGAGACCTGGTCGGTCACCACCCCGCAGGACCGTTCGCTCGCGATGCTGAAAATCGCCGACGCGATCGAGGCGCGCGGCGACGAGTTCGCACAGCTCGAGAGCGACAACGTCGGCAAGCCGATCGAGTACGCCAAGGAAGAGATCCCCGCCGTTGTGGACTGCATCCGCTTCTTCGCCGGCGCGGTGCGCAACATGGAGGGCAAGCCCGCGGGCGAGTACATGGAGGGCTACACCTCGATGATCCGCCGTGAGGCGATCGGCGTGGTCGGTCAGATCGCGCCATGGAACTACCCGCTTATGATGGCTGCCTGGAAGATCGGCCCTGCGCTGGCCGCCGGCAACACAATTGTGCTGAAGCCGAGCGAGTTCACGCCGGTCACGAGCGCGCTGCTTGCCGAAGTGGTCTCCGAGTTCGTGCCCGACGGCGTCTTCAACGTGGTCTTCGGCCACGGCGACCCGGTCGGACAGCACCTGGTCACGCACCCGGACGTCGCGATGGTCTCGCTGACGGGATCGGTCGGGACGGGCAAGTGGATCGCCAAGGCAGCGTCAGATTCTTTGAAGCGCGTGCACCTGGAGCTCGGCGGCAAGGCGCCGGTTGTGATCTTCGACGACGCCGACGTCGAGGCGGCGATCGCCGGTGTTCAGGTCGGCGGCTATTACAACACCGGCCAGGACTGCACGGCTGCCTCTCGTGTGATCGCAGGCCCGAAGATCTACGACGAGTTCGTCAGCGGACTGGCCGAGGCGGCAAAGGCGCTGAACGTCGGCGATCCGACCTCCGAAGAGACCGAGATGGGGCCGCTCGTATCGGCAGTCCAGCGCGAGCGCGTCGAGGGCTATCTCGAGCGCAAGCCGGCCCACGCCGAAGTAGTCACAGGCGGCAACGAGATCGGCGACGCCGGGTTCTTCCTGGAGCCGACGGTGATCGCGAACATGAAGCAGGACGACGAGATGGTCCAGCGTGAGATGTTCGGGCCGGTGGTCACGGTCCAGCAGTTCGAGTCGGAAGAGCAGGCGATCGCTTACGCCAACGGTGTGGACTATGGGCTTGCGGCCTCAGTCTGGACCCGCGACGTCGGCCGCGCGATGCGCGCCGCCAAGGCGCTGCACTTCGGCGCGGTGTGGGTCAACGACCACATGCCGATCGTCTCCGAGATGCCCCACGGCGGCTTCAAACAGTCCGGCTACGGCAAAGACCTCTCGATGTACTCGCTCGAGGACTACACCGACGTGAAACACGTGATGATCAACAACGCTTGAGTGGCGATGCATCGGGAGACGATGTATACTCCCGAACATGAAACTCACTGAACCCGCCTACTTCGTGCTCGCGGCGCTGATCGACGGCCCGCGTCATGGGTACGACATCGCAGCGCAGGCAACTGAACTGTCGGGCGAGCGCGTCAAGCTCTCGGCCGGAACGCTCTATGGCGTGCTTGATCGTCTGCGCGAGCAGGACCTGATCGAACTCGACAGCGAAGAGACCGTCAACGGCCGACTCCGCCGCTACTACAAGATCACCGGCGCCGGCGAGACAGCCGCGCGCGATGAGGCTACACGGATGAGCTCCGCCGCGAAGGTCGTCACTGCGCAGTTCAAGTCGGTGACCGCATGAGCGATCGAATCTTCCGGCTCGCGCTTCGCGCAGTACCCGCACAGATCCGCAAATCGAACGGCCCGGCGATCCTTGGAATGGCTGAGGACATGATCGACAGCGGTCGTTCCGGAGCGGTGAAAGAGGCGCGCGGGATTGCCGGCTACGGCGTTCGCAAGCGCCTGATGCTCAACCGCGACTGGTTGCGAGCCCTGCCATTCGGCGAGGGACTCCGCCTGCTCGCTCTACCGATCGCAATTCTTCAGCTGGTGATTCTGCTGCTCACAGCGCGCTCATTCGACTTGCTCGCGCTCGAGTTCGCGTGGCCCGGGAAGTGGTTGCTGGTCGCTCTTGCGCTCAGCGCCGCAGCCGCAACCGGTGCATTGATGCGCAACCGCATAGTCCTCGGCGTGAGCGCTTTTGCGCTGCTTGCGCTGTTCCTGCTTGACACCTACGGCTCCGGCGGAAGCATGCTCCACGGCACAAGTCACACCCGCGACATCGCGTTCTCGATGTTTGATCTTGGTACCCAACGAGTTCTTGCGCCGGCAGCTCTGATCATGATTCCGTCGACGCTGCTGATAGCGATCTCATCGCTCACCGACTGGTCGAAGGATCGAGCTGCGTCGCAGGGTCCGGTACGCGGGGTCGCTGCTGGTCTGCTGCTGGCGTCGCAGACTCCGCTGCTCGGGCTGCTGCTTGCCTTCTCGCTCGTAAACAGCGGATTCGGTGGAGACTGGCCAGTCGCGATTGCGATCGTCGCAACACTCGCGGTACTGTTGTCCCCGCTGGTGGCGGCCTTCGTGCTCGTTCGCGTTACGGCCGGCCCGCGCCGTCTGCTCTAGCCGGGCAGGCGGCCGACGGCGAGCAGGTATTCACCCTCGCCGTTGAAGCTGCCGTCGCTAGCAGTGTTGAACTGCTCGTAGTGCTCGATCAGATCCTCGCGCAGGGCTTCGTACTTGCCCTGCGGCTCGAGCGCTGCGCGAGCCAGCACCAGCGGACCGAGTTTCTCTTCCATGAACTCGTACCACTTCTCGGCGTCGTCAGCCCGGAAGGCGACGACCTCACGGCTGAAGCTCCAGTCGATCGAGGAGTCGAACATCTCGCGCACGTGCTCCTCGGTGCCCCACTGTGCCGGGGTCTGCATGCCCTCCGGCGGCGGCGGCATGTGCTTGCCGATCACGCCGAACATCTGACCGTTCATGCCTTCAATCGTCCACGTGGTGATGGCGACGGTGCCGCCCGGCTCGCAGACGCGGACCATCTCAGAGGCGGCGAGCTCGTGCTGCGGGGCGAACATCATCCCGAAGACTGAGATCACTTTGTTGAATGAATCGTCCGGAAAGTCGAGCGCCTCGGCGTCGCCTTCGCGGATGTCAATCGACAGTCCGGCCGATTCGGCCTCGGCGCGGCAGATCTCGACGAGCTTCGGCGTGATGTCGATGCCCGTGACGATCGCTCCCCGTTCTGCGGCGGGGATCGCGAGGT
>JAEMRJ010000004.1 GCA_016463365.1 Thermoleophilaceae bacterium
CAGATCCGCGAGCGCAGCAACCTCGTGCTCAGCAATCCCGACATGCTCAATCAGGGCGTGCTGCCCAACCACCGTCAGTGGGCCGACTTCTTCGCCAACCTCGCGTGGATCGTCGTCGACGAGGCGCATGTCTATCGCGGCGTCTTCGGCTCGCACGTCGGCAACGTTCTGCGCCGACTTCGGCGGATCGCAGCCGCCTACGGAACAGCGCCGCGGATCATCATGACCAGCGCCACGATCGCCAATCCTCTGCAGCTTGCCGAACGGCTCGCAGGCGAGAAATTTCAACTGGTCGACCGTGACAGCGGACCGCGCCCGGACCGCCGGATCGCGATCTGGAACACGCCGCTGCTCGACGAGAAGACCGGCGTGCGCGGCAGCGCGCTGGGCGAAGCCGCGTCGATGCTGGTGAAGCTGGTGCGCGCCGACATCCGCACGATCGTCTTCATGAAATCGCGGCGCGGCGTCGAACTGATCCACCGCTTTGCCACCGACGCGCTGGCCGACAGGCCCGACCTCGCCGAAGCCGTGATGCCCTACCGCGCCGGCTACACCGCAGCCCAGCGCCGCGAAATCGAGCAGCGGCTCGTAAGCGGTGAGCTGAAGGCTGTGGTCGCGACCAGCGCACTGGAGCTGGGGATCGACATCGGGGCACTCGATGCCGCGCTGGTCACGACGTTTCCGGGGACTGTGGCTTCGCTGCGCCAGATGTGGGGCCGCGCCGGTCGCGACCACGAAGGCCTGGCGGTCTACATCGCCGGTGAAGACGCGCTTGACCAGTTCTTCTGCCGCCACCCCGACGAGTTTCTGGAGCGCCCGGTCGAGGCGGCGATCCTCGATCCCTGGAACGAGTCGGTGCACCTGCGCCACCTGCATGCCGCCGTCTACGAGCTGCCGCTGCGCGCGGCCGACGCCGAGTTCTTCGGCGGGTCGGTGACCGAATTCGCGCAGCAACTCGTGGCGGCAGGCGCAGTCCGCGAAGAGCACGGCCGCTGGCTTCCGCGCGGCGAAGACTTCCCGGCCGCGCGCATCGCGCTGCGCTCGGCCAGCGCCGACAACTTCCACATCGTCGACTCGGAGAACGGCGAGGTGATCGGCACCGTCGAGGCTGAACGGGCCTTCACCACAACTCACCCCGGCGCCGTCTACCTGCACATCGGTCGCCAGTACGAGATCGACGAACTCGACGTCGACTCGCGCACAGTCGTCGCGCGGCCGTTCAAGGGCGACTGGTACACGCAGCCCAAGTTCGAGACCGACACATTCATCGAGCAGGTGGTCGAGTCCCGGCCGATCGCAGCAGGCACGCTGAACTTCGGCCACGTCGCCGTCAGCGAGCAGGTGATCGCCTACCAGCGCAAATCGATCAGCGACCATGAGACGCTCGCCCTGGAATCGCTTGACTTGCCGGCCCAGCACTTCATGACCCAGGCCCTCTGGTACACGCTTGACGACGTGGAGCCCGGCGGCGAACTGCCGCTGGACGTGCTCCAGGGTTCGCTGCACGCCGCAGAGCACGCCCAGATCGCGGTGCTGCCGCTGATCGCGATGTGCGACCGCTGGGACATCGGCGGACTCTCGACGGCCTTTCACCCGCAGACCGGGAAGCCGACGATCTTCATCTACGACGGCCATCCAGGAGGCGTCGGAATAACCGAGCGCGGCTACCAGCAGTTCGAGCGTCTGACGGCCGACGCCATGCGCCTGATCGGTGAGTGCAGGTGCGAAACCGGCTGTCCGAGCTGCATCCAGAGTCCAAAATGCGGCAACCTCAACGAGCCGCTGCACAAGGCCGGGGCGCGCAGGCTGCTTGGCTCGCTGACCGGTTGACAGCTGCAAATCCGCTGGCACCGGGCATGCCTCTGCGACCCGATGCCGAGATATTGGTCAGAGGCCCATGACAGTTTCGACTTCCAGGCTCGCCCGATCGCTCGCAGTACTTGCGCTGCTGACGGCTGCCGGTGCGCCGCAGGCCCTCGCCGATTCAGGCGGCGCAGCCCCCAGTCCCAGCACCACGCCCTCCGACAAATCCGGTGGCACGACCGTCGGTGGTACGACCGAGGCCCAGCGCAAGGCAAAAAGCAAGAGCGCCGCGGCGAAACGAATTCCCGTGCTCGTGAAGTTCAGACTCAGCGATGCGACGTTGTCCGGCCGCTCCGAGCTGACACTGAATTACCGCATCACCGCCTCGGCCAGGCGCGTACGCGTCCGCGCAATCGTGCGCACAGCAGCAGGTGCGTACGTGAAGACGCTTGAACTGGGAGTGCACCGCACCAGATTGCTGCAGAAGAAGCGGCTGAGCGCGCGCGAACTCGGGATCAACCGCGCGGGCGCCTACAAACTGCGCCTGACCGCTCGCGACGGCGCCGGTCGAGCCGCCAAGCGCGCCAAGAAGATCCCGGCATGGCGCGCCTTCACATTTGCCGACCACCGTTTTCCGCTGACCGGCCCGTTCAGCTTCGGCAGCGACGGCGCCCGCTTTGGTGCCGGCCGGCCCGGGCACACCCACCAGGGGCAGGACGTCGTCGCGGACTCCGGCACCCCGGTCGTCGCCCCGTACGGCGGGGTGGTCAGCCATGTCGCCTACCAGGCCGCTGCCGCGGGTTATTACGTGGTGCTGCACGCCGACGACGGCCGTGACTACGTCTTCATGCACCTGCTCAAGCGGTCGACCGCCGTCAAGACAGGCGAGCGCGTCGCGGCCGGCCAGCAGCTGGGAAGGGTCGGCTCGACCGGTGCATCAAGTGGCCCGCACCTGCACTTCGAGGTCTGGATCGACGGGCCGTGGCAGTTCGGCGGCCATCCGGTTGACCCGCTCCCGTTGCTGAAGTCGTGGCTGGCCAGCGGACCCGGCGGCGCGGTGCGCACCAGTTCGATCGCCGGCTCATCCTGGACCGGCGACGAACCGCTCGACTGATCTGCCGAGCCTCCTAGGCTTGCCGTCCGATGGCGATCCTCAGACCAGAGCAGCCCGGCGACGAGGCCGAGATCGCGGCCATTCACGTAGCCGCATTCGACGACGCCTCCGAGGCCGAACTGGTAGCGCGCCTCCGCGCCAGTGACGTCTGGGTGCCAGAACTGAGTCTCGTCGTACAGCAGGAGGAGCAGCTCGTTGCCCACGCGCTCCTCAGTCAGGTCGTGGCCGGCGAGTCCGATGCGCTGGTGCTCGGGCCGATCGCGATCCTCCCCGACCATCAGCGCGGAGGCCTTGGAACTGCGCTCGTGCGGATGGGGCTCGAACGCGCCCGGGCGCTGAAGTATGAATGTGTCGTGGCAATCGGACCAGGAGACTTTCTCGCCAACTGCGGGTTTCGCCCCGCGCGCGGTCGCGGGCTGACGATCGAGATGGACATCCCCGACGCGAACTTCTGCGTTGCAGAACTCGGCCCCATGGGAGTGACCGCCGGGCCGGTGCTTTTTCCTGAAGAATGGACAGCTTGAAGCGGATCGGACACAAAGGCGCCCACGAGATCGAGCACGGCAACACCGTGGCCAGTTTTCACGCCGCCCGCGAAGTCGGCGTGGACATGATCGAGTTCGACATCATCCGCCACCCGTATGAAGACCGGCAGAACGGCCGGCTGGTGTTTGCGCACGATCCGACCGACGCGGCCGAGCGCGAGGGCACGACGCTGCTCACGATGGAGCAGGGGCTTGACCTGCTTGCCTCACCGCAGTTTGCCGACATCGGCCTGGACGTGGACATGAAGCACCGCGGCTTTGAGCTGCAGGTGATCGACGCACTGCGCGAGCGCGGGCTGCTCAGCCGCACCATGATCACGACGATGCACGCCGAGAGCCTGAAGCTGATCAACGAACACATGGCCCCCGGTGAGATCAAGCTCGGACTTACGAT
Source organism: Thermoleophilaceae bacterium (assembly GCA_016463365.1). Next base: position 3,857 of record JAEMRJ010000004.1, read on the forward strand.
CCCCAAGGTCACCAAGGACTGGCTGAACATGCCCACGGTGGTCAGGCCGATCATCGTCGCCGGCGTGATCGAACACCGCCTGCGCCAGCCCGCGCGGGTGGCAAGGCTGATCGAATCGGGCCAGATCCAGGCGGTGATGGCCTTCCACTCGTTGGTTTCGGCACGGTTGGTCAGAGCCGTGCATGACGCTGGCGGCGAGCTCTACGCCTGGACGGTCGACGACGCCGAGACGATCGAGCGGCTCTTCGCCCTGGGGGTCGACGGCATCGTCAGCAACGATCCACGGCTGTTTGATGAAGCGGCCGATCGCGCCGCCGCATAGGATCGCGGGATGCCGAAACACATCGACGTCCCGTCCGAGAACGACATAAAACAGCTGATGTCGGTGCGCACAACCGCCTGCGCATCGATCTATCTGCCGACCTCCCCGCTGCCGACTGAATCCGAAGCAGCGCGCATCGAATTCAAGACTCTCGCCTCCACGGCGGTAGAACGGCTGCGCGCATCAGGCGCCGACAAGCACGACGTCAACGCGATCAACGATGCGCTGCAGGAGCTCGACGAGGACGAGGCCTTCTGGTTGCACCAGGCCCAAAGCCTCGCAGTCTTCGCAACGCCCGACTCGCTGCGCACTTTCCGGCTGCCGAACAACCTGACTGAGCTGGTCGAAGTCTCGGACCGCCTGCTGGTCAAGCCGCTGCTTCGAACAATCACGTTCCCTCAGGCCGCCTATGTGCTCGCGCTCTCGGTCAACTCCACCCGCCTGCTTTCGATCTCGCCCGACCAGGATCCGCTCGAGGTTGCCGTCCCGAACATGCCGACCGATGCGTCAAGCGCAGTCGGCCTCGACTCGCTGAAAGACAACAACCCGACCTCGCGCACCCAGGGCAGTGCCGGCCGCAAGCTGCGACTGCGCCAGTACGCCCACCAGGTCGACCGCGCTCTGCGCCCTGTGATCGGAGCCAGCGACCTGCCGCTGATAATCGCTTCAACGGAGCCGCTCGAATCAATCTTCCGCGCGACCACGCACTACCAGCGCCTCGCACCGATCAACATCGAAGGAAACCCCGACGAGCGCACCGACGCGCAGCTCGCGGACGCCGCGCGCAAGGTGCTCGACGTCGTCTACGCAGGAAAGATCGAAGAGCTCAAAGAGACCTACGAGCTCCGCGCCAGCAAGGATCGTGCGACTACCGATCTCGCACGGATCGCAAAGGCCGCCACGTTCGGCGCCGTTGACACGCTGCTTGTGGACATCGATGTGACGATCGACGGTCTCGTTGACGAAGAGACCGGCCAGCTGCAGATTGACGACAGCGACACGGTGAGCAACTACGGCGTGGTCGACGAGATCGCCAGGCGCGTGATCGATTCCGGCGGTCGCGTGCTTGCAGTACGAAAAGAGCAGGTGCCCACGGGCGCAGACGCTGCAGCCATCCTCAGGTTCGCCATCTGATTGTGCGCTGCAAGCCGGTGCCTGTACCATCACAGCGCTCGGCGAGATAGCTCAGCTGGTAGAGCACACGACTGAAAATCGTGGTGTCCCCGGTTCGAATCCGGGTCTCGCCATTCACGCCTGGATCAGCGCCAGGTACTCCGCGCGGGCCGCAAAGGTCTCGCGCATCTCACCCGTCACCTCACCAAGAAACTCCTCGCGGTAGGTGTTGTCAGTAAAGACCGCGATCGCGTAATAGAGACCGCTGAGCACGGCGACCGCGGCGCTTACCGTCACCAGCTGGTCGCTGAGCGTCAGGTCCACGCCGAGCACCCGCCAGCTGGCGATCAGATCTGGTGTCCCGCCGGTCCATGTCTGCGTGAGCTCAGAGCTGATCGCAATCATCCCGAACAGCGCAAAGAAGACCCCAACTGCGGCGGTGACCAGCAACACCTGCAGCGACTGCGAGACGAACAACACGAGTCCGACGTTCAGGCGTTGCGCGCTTGCCAGTGGTGGCGCGTCTTCGCCGACCGATTCTGCGATGCGATCAACCTCACGCGGCAGCCGCACAGCCAGAAAGAGAGCTGCCACCAGAACGAGCAGAAATGCGATCGCCACCAGATTCCCGCGACCCATCTCGGCAAAGACCTGCCAGACCTCGGTCGTCATGAACAACACGACCGAGAACAGCATCAACAAGGGCAGGGCACGAGCGATCAGCGCAAGCGATCCAGCGAGTTGTCCAAACAGCCGTCGCCCGGCCCAGCGCAGAATCGAGACCAGCCCGAAGATCGTCACCGCATAGATGATCCCGAGCAGCGCAAGGTTGCCGAGCATCGTCACCAGGGCGCTCAGCCACTGCTGGTTGAAAATCAGCGGGATCAGCGCAGGGACAACCACAAAACCAGCCAGTTCGAGCTTGCCGACATCTGTCGGGCGGGCGAGCGCGTTGCGTCCACGGACGCGATTGCTGATCACCCACGCCGCCCCGAGCACGCTCAGGCCACCCAGCAGGGCGAGCGCGTTTTCCCACCAGGACCAGGTCAGATCGAGCGCGCCCAGGAACTCGATCCAGAAAACCAGGGCAAGCAGTCCGGCCGCACGGGTCCAGATGTCTGTCGACGCTTCACGGCCCACGATCAGCAGCGGGAGACCTGCGCGGCGAAACTGCTCTTCGTACTGCTGGCGCTCCATACCGGCAGATTCGCGAGCGTTCGGGACGGAATGGTGCGGGAGGGCTGCCGAATATTCGTCTGGACTTCTGGTCCTACCACCTAAAGGCAGCGTCCGGAACGGCCGATTTGGACTTCACGGCGTGCATTCGCAGACATTTTGCGCGCTATTTCAAACAATCCCTCAAGGAGATTCAAATGAACAAGAAGTCAAAGCGCCTTGGCGTTGGCCTGGGCATGTTCCTCGTTTTTGCCCTCGCAGCCGGTGGTGCATACGCATACTGGACCAACAACGGTACCGGCACCGGTTCGGCAAGCACTGCCAGCCCCGCAGCCGGTCAGTTCAGTGTCAGCGGAAACGCGATCAGCGGCCTCGCCCCGGGCGTCGCAGCGCAGACACTCACCGGCACGATCACCAACAACGGCACGAACAGCTTCACGGTCGGAGGCCTCAGCGCTGCGATCACCGGTGTTGCTGGTGGCGCGGGCCCCGGATGCGACGCAACGGACTACACGCTGGTCCAGCCGTCCGGTGTGAGCGGAGCCGTAGTCGCCGGTGGAACCTTGGCGTTCAGCAGCGGTTCTATCGCGTTCAACAACAAGGCGACCAACCAGGACGACTGCAAGGGTGCAACCGTCACGATCACATACACGGTCTCGTAGGGAGTTCGCCGAGCTAAATAGAGGGATTGTTGGCGATGAGCAGCCGGACGAAGTGGTCCGGCTGCTCGTTGCCGTTACACACCCTTATTGAGTATTGAGCTGAAACCATGTCCGCCTCTGGCACCCGGTTGGCCTCACGCACGGCGATTCTGCTTGTGTGTGGACTCGTCGCATTCGCGACGGGCGCCATCGTTGTGCACGCAGCGACATCAGCTCAGGTGGCAAAGAAAAAGAAGAAGCCGCCGGCCTGGCCGTCCTTCCTGATCCGCGCCGAGATCGCCCAAGGTCTCGCTCCCGGCAAGAATGTGCCGATCAAAATCTCCGTCGCCAACAACCGGCTCAAACCAATCTGGATCACGCGGCTTGCCGTGCGACTGGCGGTCGACGACAAGCATGCCCGCGCCGGCTGCAAAGTCTCTCGCGATTACCACGTCGTGCAACTGCCCAAGTCCGTCTTCCCGTTCAAGGTCGTCAGCTACTACCGGGCGACCAAAAAGAGCCCGGCGAAGCTGCGCTGGCGTACCCTACGAGACAGCCGCACCCGCGGCAGGCCGATCCTGATGATGCACAACCTCCCGTCGGTGAATCAGAACGCCTGCAAAGGCGCAACGCTGAAACTCACCTTCGCGAGCAAGTCGACGCTGAAGAAACCCAAGGGCAAGAAGGCCTGGAAGGCATCGGTGCTGCCGTGAGCGCGGTCCGACGCACATTCCTGGGCACGGTTCTTGCGTTGTTCTGCGCGCTGTTGGCGACTTCACTGGCTTCCGCCTATTGGACCAATGGCGGTTTTGGCACCGCCAGCGCGTTCACATCGACCATGCCCGGCGGCGTCACGCCGACGGTTTCGGCCACAGGGACGACAGTGACGGTGGACATATCGCAGGTCAGCGTGAGCGGACAACTTGTTGGAGCTCTCGGTGGCGGCTACGTCGTCAAGCGCTATCCCGCAGCCGGGGGCGCAGCGGTGACTCCGGGCGGAACATGCGGCGCAACCGTGACCGGAGGCGGCGCAACGCTCAGCTGCACCGAGACCGGCACGCCTCCCGGAGACTGGCGGTACACGGTGTCGCCGACGCTGTATCAGTGGACCAGCGCGGAGAGCGCGACCAGCTCAATGGTCGTGATCGTGCCTGACCCCGCCTCTGGGCTCACCGTCACGCGCGCGCCGGCTGCTGCAATGAACCTCAGCTGGACCGCGGGTGCTGGGGCAACCGGCTACAACATCTACCGCCGGACGACGGCAGGTTCCTACAACTACGCAGCCCCGCTCAACGGCGGAACGCCCGTCGGCGCAACTGCATACAGCGACACCACAGCGACGAGCGGTACGTCATACAACTACGTCGTCCGCAGCGTCGTCACCGGCAGCAGCGGCCAGCAGATCGAGAGTGGCGACAGCAACGAGACTGCAGCGCTCACCGCTGACGGCACCGTGCCGACCGGCGTGACGCTCGGCGCCGTTCCGGCAGACCTCAACGGCATCAGAACGTTCACCGGCAACGCCAACGACACAATCTCTGGCGTGGCGACCGTGTACTTCGAATACCGGACCAGCCCCGCCGGCGCGTGGACCGAAGCGTGCTCGGAAACTGTTTCCCCGTACAGCTGCGACTTTGACACCGCCACGGTGGCGGACGGTCTGTATGACTTCCGCTCACGCGCTGTGGACGGCGCGGGCAACACCACCAGCTCAACCACGCAGACGAACCGCCGGATTGACAACACCGATCCGGCCGTCACAGTCAATGCTGTCGCGACATACGTGCGCGGAACTGTCGCACTGGGCGGGACAGCGTCCGATGCCGGTTCGGGTATCGCGTCGATTTCGCTCAACTACAGGCTTGTTGGCGCGCCGAGCTGGACGGTTCTCTGCACCCCGGCGTCCAGCCCGGTCTCCTGCAACCTCAACACGGTTCCGCTGATCGACGGCCTCTACGAAGTGCAGATGGTGGTCACCGACGTCGTCGGCAACGTGGGCACCGACTCGGACAACGTCACGTTCAACATCGACAACACGGCACCGTCGATCACCATGACCGACCCGGGAGCAAACATGGGAGGTGTCGAGCTGCTCGAGAGCACCGTCACCGACGCCGGCTCAGGCGTGGCCACGGTTCAGTACCAGTACAAGCCTTCCGCAGGCGCGACCTGGTTCAACGCATGCGGCAGCGCCGTCACGCCGTTCTCGTGCAACTTCGACACCACTTCGGTCGTCGACGGCAACTACGACTTCCGCGCAATCGCGACCGACGGGCTGGGCACGCAGACCACATCAGCGACGATCGCCACCCGACTGATCGACAACACGAATCCGGTACCGGTCACGATCACGAATCCCGGCACGCCGCTGCGAGCGACGATCACTCTGAATGCCGCAGCCACCGACACCGGCGCAGGCATCGCCGACGTGGCGATCCAACGCTCGCCCGCCGGTCTCAACACCTGGACGACGATCTGCGCAGACACCACGTCTCCGTACTCATGCAGTTTTGACACAACCACCGTGACCGACGGTCTTTACGACCTGCGCGCTGTCGCGACCGACAACTCCGGAAACTCGACCGCATCCGCCACGGTGACGAGTCGCCTGATCGACAACACTGCGCCTGCAGTTGCATTGACAAACCCCGGCAGTCCGCGACGTGGGACGGTGAACCTCACCGCGACCGCGACGGACACAGGCTCGGGTATGACATCAGTGGCCTTCCAGTACAAACTGAGCAGCGGAAGCGTCTGGACCACGATTTCGACCGACGCCACGTCGCCGTACACCGCGGCGTTCAACACGACTGCGCTCAACGGCACCTACGACATTCGAGCGCTGGCCACGGATGTCGCGGGCAACCAGTCCAACTCGACCTTCACCGGAATCGTGCTTGACAACATCGTGCCGACGGCAGCCGACATTCAGACTGCCAACGGCACCGGAATCCTCGGCCGACCCGACAACGGCGACACGGTCACCTTCACGTTCTCAGAGCCGATGTTGCCGACCAGCATCCTTGCCGGCTGGACCGGCGCAAGCACGGCGGTGCGCGTGCGACTGGCCCAGGCCGGAGTCGACCGCCTGACGATCCGAAACGCAGCGGACACCGCACAGTTGCCCTTCGGGCAGGTGAGAATCGGCACGGCGTGGGTGACAGCAACTGCGAACTTCAACGCAACAATGGTGCTCGTCGGCAACACCATCGTCGTGACGCTCGGCACTCAGGTCAACGGCACCGTCGCAACCAGCGCCGCTACCTACAACATGCGGTGGAATCCTTCGGCGACCGCGACCGACCTTGCCGGCAACCCGATGAGCGTGACTGCTCGAACCGAGACGGGCGCTGCCGACCGCGAGTTCTAACGCCGCGGGCTGAAGGTCGCCAGCCCGCCGTCGCCCGGCGCAAACGTGATGCTACGGAAGCCCCACGGCTCAAACTTCTCTGTCGTCGGCTGCAGGTCGAAGCGGTTGAGCATGCGCTCCATGACGACGTTGAACTCCATGCGCGCGAACGCGGCACCGATACAGCGTCGGACTCCGCCGCCGAACGGGATGTAGGCGTAGTTGGAGGGGCGCTCCTCGAGGAAGCGCTCCGGCCGGTACTCAAGCGGGTCCTTGAAGAGGTTCGGATCGAAGTGGGTCAGCGCCGGGTTGCAGCCGATCCGCGTGTCGACCGGCAGTCGATAGCCGTTCAGCACGAATGGCTGCTTCTGCACGCTGCGCACGGACAGCGAGACGGTCGGGCGGATGCGCAGCGTTTCGTCGAAGACCGCATTGAGGTACTCGGTCTCACCCGCGCGCACGGATTCGGTCAGCTTGCCGAGCACCTCGGGGTTGCGTGAGAGTCGCTCGACGGCCCAAGAGAGCGTGGCGGCAGTGGTCTCGTGCCCGGCGATCATCATCGTCATCAGCTGGTCGCGGATCTCGACGTCGCTCATCGCGCTGCCGTCTTCGTGCGTCGCCTGCACGAGCAGAGACATCACATCGGTCCGGTCGGCGAGCTGCGGGTCGCGGCGAGCTTCTTCCATCAGGTCGTAGAGGATCGCGTCGATCTGATCGCGCAGTCGCAAGAACCTGCCCCACGGACTGCGCGGCCCCAGGTCTTTCTGGGCGAATGTGAGGAGCACGACCTTGGTGGCGACTTCGACCGCCTGCGGCACAAGGTCCTCAAGCTGACGGAGCGACTCGTCGCGCGCGCCGAAGATCGTCGTCAAGATCGCGCGCAGCGTGATGCGCTGCATCGGCTCGATCGTGCGCATCTGCTCGCCGGTCTTCCAGGTGTCCAGTTCTTCGTCGGCGATCTCGGCGAAGACGTCGGCGTAGGACTGCATGCGCTCGCCGTGGAAGGGCGGCAACAGGATGCGCCGCTGGCGCAGATGGAGATCTTCATCGATTGCAAGCAGCGAGTTCGCGCCCAGCACGGCGCCCAGCGGGCTGCCGGTGCCGGCGTGCAGCAGCTTCGCGTCTGCGGTCAGAGTCTGCTTGATCAGATCGGGGTCAGAGATGATCACGAAGTCCGGAAAGCCCAGCAGCTTGATCGAGAACATGTCGCCGTACTTGCGGTGCGCGCGACGCATCATCGGGATGTTGCGCACCAGGAAACCGAGCGACTGGATCGACTGCGGCATTCGCGGGCCGGGCGGGAGTCCCTCGATCACGGACTCGAGGGGCGCTGCGTCGGACGTCTGCCTGGTCGGGGTCTCTACGGCCATCGTGCTGCTCGACTTTCGTGCTCGCTGTGCTGGGCGAATTGGAAGAGAGGTGGCGGGTTCCTCTGTCGGGGGGAGTCAGAGGAACCCGCCGCTGGTACACAGATGTACCGCTTGACAGGAATGGTACACCGTTGTACCATCAATTTCAAGAGCTGTTCGAAAATACTTTTTGATGGCCTCAGCCACCTCCCAATCCCCCACCTCCCCCGCGCTCGCCGTCCTCTTTGACGAGAATGTCACCCGTGATCGCCTGATGCGCGCGATGGGCGAATCGCTGATGGAAAAGGGCTATGCCGGCACGGTCGTCGCCGACATCGTCCGGCGGGCTCGCGTTTCGCGCCGCACTTTCTACGAGGAGTTCGACGACCGCGGTGAGTGCTTCCTGGAAATCTGCAACCGATCAACGGAATTCGCGCGTGAGGTGATCAATCAGGCGGCAGACCCCGCGCTCTCCTGGGAGGAACAGTCAGAGAATGCGGTCAATGCGTACTTCGCGTTCATGACCGTCGAACCTCAACTCACCCGCGCAATGCTCTTCGAGGTCTACGCGCTCGGCGATCGCGGTCTTGCCAGTCACCGCGACACCCACCATGCATTCACTGAGCAGTTGCTCGAGCTGGCACGTCGTGCCCGCGAAAGCGACGACTCGATCCGAGATTTTTCTTACGCCAGCGCCGCTGCGGTGGTCGGCGCGATCTATCAGCTGATTCAGATGGCGACTGAGGAAGAATCGCGTGTGAGCATCGCCGAGGCACGGGTTGCTGCGTTCGAGCTCGTCATGGCCATGGCGGCCCAGCGCGCATAGCAACGACTGGACAAACCGCGTAATTTGCGGGGATTTTGACCTTTCTCCAGCGCGATACCAATTATTCCTGTATATTGGCTGACCAGCCAGCCAATGCCCGCTGGTCCCTGCAGATCGCGTTTCCTCCTAAAAACAAGATCTGTCCCAGAACACCGCGACTCACTCAACTCCGCACCGAGCGAGTCGACCCAGCCAGGTGGCCGTAGCTCAGTCGGCCACCTGGCTTTTCTTTTGTTGCAATTTGCGAAAGCCCGCTCAAATAGGGGGTGAATCGCCTCTACCGCTCAACTAAGGTGCAAGTGAGTGGCCAAGGACACGGAAAAACTCATTCGGCAGCTGTCGTTGATCTCGTTCTTGATGGCAAAGCGCCGTCCGGTCACCGCTCTCGAAATCAAGCGCGACGTAGAGGGATACAGCGAGATGAACGACGACGCATTTGCGCGTCGCTTCTACGCAGATCGCGCAGAGCTCGAAGCACTGGGCATTGAGCTGCGCGTCGACCGCGCCGTGGACGGTTTCTACGAAGCCGAGAACTACTCCCTCCCCCCAGAGAACTTCTACCTACCCAGCGTGCAGTTCACCGACCGCGAGCTCGCTTCGTTGACCACCGCGTTGAAGATGCTCGACGGCCGCTTCGCCTACGCCGAGCCGCTGCGCCTCGCGCTTCAGCAACTCACCTGGGGACGCCCCTCTCCGCTCTCGGCGCCGGACGAAACCTCGATCCACATCGCCGTCGGGCCCGACGTCGAGGGCCGCGAGCTCTCGCAGCGCCTCTCCAAGATCGAAAATGCGATCTTCCGCCGCAAGACGATCCTCTTCGAGTACAAGACGATCACGACCGGCGCCACAGAGAAGCGCAAGGTCGACCCCTTCCACCTGCTCTATCGCGGCGGCCAGTTCTACATGATCGGCCACAGCCACGAGCGCGACGAGCAGCGCATGTTCAAGCTCTCGCGTATCCAGGGCAAGATCAGCTATGCCAGCAAGGCCGAGCACGACTTCCCGCCGCCAGAAGACTTCGATCCACGCGAGTACGCGACGATGGCCGAGTGGCAGTTCGGGCAGGCCCCCCAGAGCGCCTCGATCTGGATCAGCGAGCGCGTCGCCTGGCTGGTCGAGCGTCACTTTTCGCGCGCGGGCTCGATCCGTGCGCCCCGACGCGGCGAGGCCGTGCCCGGCAAGGGCGTCATCTTCGAGACCGACTTCACAGAGTCCGCGCCGCTGATCTCGTGGGTGCTCGGCCTGGGCCCGCGCGCGCAGATCCTTCAGCCGGCAGAACTCGCGGCCGACGTCCAAGAACGCGTCGCACGTATCGCCACCGAGCACGACGGCGAGTTTGCGATCGCACCGAAGATCGCCCGTCGCCGCGGCCCCGCTGCCGGCACCGGCGCTGCTTCAGACTCCGAGAACTCGATCCGGCCCGAGCGCTTCGCCCGGCTGATCACCCTGGCCGGCATCCTGATCGGCGCCACGCATACCGGCTCGACCGTCTCGCTGAGCCAACTGGTGATCGACCTCAACGTCCCGAAAGAAGAGATCGAGGAAGACATCGAGGTTCTCAACGTCGTCAACTTCGGCGGCGGCAGTTATGTGCTCTTCGCGCAGATCGAAGATGACGAGATCTCCGTCGACAGCGAGCCCTACTCCGACAACTTCGCCCGCCCCGCCCGCCTGCTTCCGCTCGAGGCTAAGGCATTGATCGCGGCGATCGACCTGCTCGGCGAGTACTTCCCCAACGACTCGCTGCTGACCGCGCGCAGAAAGGTCGTCACCGCGCTGGGCGAGGATCCTGCAACCAGCGGTCTGCAGATCGCCGCCACCCAGGCCGACGACTCAGAGATCGCCACGCTCGTCTCGCAGGCCATCCAGGGCCACCTGCTCGTAGAGATCGAGCACTACAAGGAAGATCAGGACACCTTCACCAAGCGCACGATCGAGCCCTACTCGCTGATGAACGGCCGCGAAGGCTGGTACGTCCACTCATGGGACCGCGAACGCGAGGCGCCGCGCGACTTCCGCCTCGACCGCATCAAGACTGCCGACGTGAGCAACGAGACCTTCGCCGTGCGCGAGGGCATGATGCCCGACCTCGACGGCTGGGCCCGGTCGGGCACGCTGTCCACGGGCACGTCGGCAAAAATCTGGATCAGCCCCGAGCGTGCGCCCCGTGCCCGCGAGGAGTACGAGCCTTCGCTCGAGCTGAAGGACGGCGCAATTCTGATCGACCTGCCCTATGGCGGGGTCAACTGGCTGGTGTCTGAGATCTTCAAGTTCGGCGCCGACGCCGTCGTGCTCGAACCGCTCGAAGCCCGTGACGCAGTTCGCGACGCGGCCAAGGCGCTGAGCGCCGAGATCGACGGCGGCGGCGTCAAGGCTGCTTCTGCCCGCCCTCGCCCCAAGGGCGACGCACGCAAGAAGCCCGTTGTCGCGGGCTAGTCGCAGATAGGCTGGCCCCGTGGCCAGCAAGCGCGACCAGATCATCCTCACCGACAACGAGATCGATGCGTTCCTCGACGAGCAGCGCACGGTGATCGTCGGCACCAACGGCCCGCGCGGTGTCCCGCACATGATGCCGCTCTGGTACGTGGTTCGCGGCGCCGAGATCTGGGGCTGGACCTTCACCAAGGCCCAGAAGATCAAGAACCTCGAGCGCGATCCGCGCGCAACGTTGCTGGTTGAAACTGGCGAGACCTACGACCAGTTGCGCGGAGTCTCCTACGAGTGCGACGTCGAGATGAGCACCGACCACGAAGTCGTGCGGGGAGTGGGCGTCGAACTTTTTACGCGCTACGGCGACGGCAACTACCCGGTCGACGCGGTGATCCAGATGATCGAAGCGCAGGCGCCCAAGCGCACCGCGCTCAGATTCACGCCGCACCGCACGATGAGCTGGGACCATCGCAAGCTTGGTGGGACGTACTGAACGGCCCGTTCGGGGTGCTGGCGGCAGAGTGGTCGTAGCTTCTATGATCCGTTTTGGACGAGGGACGCGCTTGTGAAGCGCTGATCCCGTTCCATGGCGGTCCCTGCAGGCCGCAGGCGCGACAATTGGATTTCATCCGACAATGACCGACGGCGAGCACCCGACCAAAGACTTCCTGCCCAAAGGTCGGCTTGAAGCATTCGCGGACGGAGTGCTGGCAATCGTCATCACGCTGCTCGTGCTGGAACTGAAGGTTCCCGAGCTCGAGGGCAACGAAAGTCTGCTGCGTGCGCTGGCCGACGAGTGGCGCTCGTTCGCTGGATACCTGATCAGTTTTGTGTTCGTGGGCGGAGTGTGGATAGCCCACTCAAACGCCACTCGCCTGATCGCGCGCGGCGACGCAATCCTCTTTCGCCTGAACCTGCTTTTTCTGTTTTTCGTCTCACTCCTTCCGTTCACGACGATTCTGATGACCGATCACCTCGGGGACAACAGCGAGGCGACCGCAGTTGCGATCTACGGTCTGGACCTGTTCATAGCGACTCTGATGCTCAACGCATTCATCGGCTACGCGGCCGACAACGACGCTCTCGTCGCCGACGAGGTCGCCGATCACGAGCTCTACGCCATCGTCCGGCAACGCCGCAAACTGCTCGGCCTGCAAGGCGCGGCCACAGTGACCGCATTCCTGCTTCCGGGCGTTGCGATCTTGTTGTACCTGCTCAGCGGTGTGGCGTTCATCGTTGCACCGTTGTTGTCGGCACGCAGCTCGCGCAGCCATCCGGCGGGCCTACGAGCGCGTTCGCAGAACGCCGGTGAAAAGGAGCCGCCAGCATGAGCTCAACAGACACATCCATCGCGGCCGAACAACGTCTGCAGGGGCGCCAGCGAAGGCGCGAGGTGTCCCGCGAAGCGGTTGCCGCCTGGTCGTTCCCGCCAGACCGACCCGACCCTGTCGAAACCGTTGTCCAGGAGGACGCTGACAGGGTTCCGGAGCTGGTTCCGATCCGACACGCCCGGATGGCCGCCTCGCCGTTCGCCTTCTTCCGCGGCTCGGCGTCGATCATGGCGGCGGACCTCGCCGACTGCCCGTCGAGCGGAATCGAAGTGCAGTCGTGCGGCGACGCACACCTCGCAAACTTCGGCGTGTTTGCCACACCCGAACGTCGACTGGTCTTTGATCTCAACGATTTTGACGAAACGCTCCAAGCTCCATTCGAGTGGGATGTCAAGCGCCTGGCCGCGAGTTTCGTGGTCGCGGCCAAGGCACTCGGAGTCGGTAAGTCCGGGCAGGAATCGCTCGCAGGGGCTGCGGTCCGCCAGTACCGGCTGGCGATCTTGCGCGACGCCGAACGGCCTCTGCTCGACGTGTGGTTTCAAAGTGTTCCCGTTGACACGTTGGTCGAGCAGCTGCTTTCGCGTGCGGGCAAACAGGCCCGACAACGCGCCAAGCAGGGCTTGCGCAAGACTCGCGGCCGCACCAATCTCGGGGCGCTCGGCCGATTCGCAGAGCTCACTGACGACGGGTGGCGAATAAAGCCGCAGCCTCCGCTTATTCAGACCTACGAGCGCACCGCCCGCGACGAGAAGCGGGTGGCAGCAATGTTCAGCAAGTATGCGAACACACTTTCTCCTGAGCGCCAGCAGCTCTTCTCGTCATACCGCCTCGCTGATTTCGCCCGCAAGGTCGTTGGCGTCGGCTCCGTCGGGACAGAGGCATTCATGTTTCTCTTCATCGGGCCCCAGGGCGACGATCCGCTTTTCCTCCAGCTCAAGCAGGCCGGCACGTCATGTCTTGCCAAGTACGTCGATCAACCACCTGCTCGCCACGAAGGCCAGCGGATCGTCGACGGGCAACGCGCGATGCAGGCCGCCAGTGACGCCTTTCTGGGCTGGACAAGCGGCGGGACGAAGAACGCTCAGCACTTCTACGTGCGGCAACTCCGCGACATGAAAGGTTCCGCGAACCTCGACCGGATGTCTCGCGCAGAGCTCGACGTCTACGCCAAGCTCTGCGGCGAGACACTCGCGCGCGCCCACGCGCGCTCCGGACGGGCTCCTGCGATCGCCGGCTATGTCGGCAGAGGCGAAGTGTTCGAGCGGAAGCTGGCCCGATCTGCGGTCAAATATGCGCGGCAGACGGAAAGCGACCACGCAGCGTTTGTCCAGGCGAGCGAGAGTGGACGCCTCGCAGTCCAGAGCGCGTGAACGGTATGCCGGCTGTCGGCGCGATCGGCGAGTTGCCTGTTCTGCTCAGCAGGCTTTCCGACGAACGCTGATCATGCATCAGGCTGGCTGACCGGGCATTCAGCCAGCCGTCGTGGTTCCGCCGACCAGGCGCCGATCGCTCTCGCGCCACGAGAGCGTCGCGACCATCGCGAGAAATGCCTGTTGGTCGGCAGTGAACGCTTCTGCGTTGATCAGCTCGACGCGCGCGATCGGGAATCCGACCCCGCGAATCTGGGCAACGAGATGACCGTCATCGTCCTCCACCGTCGAATGGTTCACGCCCAGGCTCGGCTGGTCGAGCACGTATTCCTGGCCGGCGATCACGAGCTGCCAGCGATGGTGCTGACTCGCTCCGAATCCGATCGTGGTGTCGCCTTCAAGAAACCAGACCTTCTCTTTGTCCGTGCGAATTTCGAAGTCACGCCCGGCGCAGCGGAGGTCGAGCGCCTTTCGCGTCGTTCTGGTTCCGCTGGGTCGGACAAAGCGATACGGCCCCTCGCCCGAGTCGCACTCGAACACACTCGAGGCGCGAAAACGCCGTTTGAACTCCACCGGCTCAGTCCGGCCGGTACATCGGCGCACGCGAGTGCCCGCGCTCCTCGAAGTACGCCCACTCCTCTTCGCCCAGCGGGGTCGAGGGTTTCTCTGCGAACCACCATTCGCGGCCGATCCGCGTCCAGTTGGCGCTCGCTCCCAGGCGACCGAGCACGGCGAGCACGCCGGTCTCCATGCGGCGACCCATCAACTCGTCAGCCGGCAGCGATGCAGTGCGGACCAGCTCAAAGTACTGACCGCGTGGGTCGCTCAACGCGCTGATCGCCTTCATCACGTACTTTCGCGTGATCTTCTGCTTCTTGCCTGACAGGTACCAACCGCCCACAAGTTTCATGTGGTCCATCAGCAGCTCGACATTGAAGTTTTTGCGGTCCTTGATGAATCCGAGCTCCTCCATGTGGATGGCGAAGCTCTCCGGATCCTCGTTGAAGACTGCGGTGATGACCGCCACCTGGAGCGCCATCTGCCGCTCGCCCAGCCGCTTGGTCATGCCGTAGTCGATGAAGGCGACGCGGCCGTCATCCATCCACAGGTAGTTGCCCGGGTGCGCATCGGCGTTGAGCTGGTGCAGGTGGTAGATCGAGCCGAATGCGTAGCGATAGATGATCTCGCCGAAGCGATCGCGCTTGGGCTGAGGGAGATTCATGACATCGTCAAATCCGATCCCCTCGACCCACTCGCTGACCATCACGCGCTCGCGCGAAAGCTCGGTGACGACCTCGGGGACCTTGATGAACGGGTGGTCGCGGTAGGCGCGGGCGAAGCGACGCTGATTCTGCGCCTCCAGCTCGTAATCGAGCTCTTCAAGCACTCGGGCCTTGAGCTCCTTGGCCACGGCGCGCGCGTCGAGCCCCGGCGCGACCATTCGCCCGAAGCGCAAGAAGAGCGCGGCGTTCTCGACGTCCGCCCGCAGGGCGTCGGCGATGTCCGGGTACTGGATCTTCACCGCGACATCGCGGCCGTCCTTCAGCGTTGCGCGGTGCACCTGCCCGATCGAGGCAGCGGCGGTCGCCTCCTGATCAAAATCCTTGAACAGCCTGTTGACGGGCAGATCCCACTGGTCGTCGAGTACCGACTTGACCTTCTTCCACGACATCGCCGGGGCGTTCTGGCGCAGCGTGCCCAGTTCGCGCTGGTAGATCTCCCGATACTCCTCGGGAAGCATGTCCACGTCGATGATCGAGGCCATCTGCGCGACCTTCACCGCAGCGCCCTTCAATGAGCCGAGAGTCTTGACCATCTCTTCGGCCGACTGCGTGTGCCGTTTCTCCAGCGCAGCCTGCCCGCCCTCGTCACCACGCAGCACATTCGCCGAGGCGGTGCCGGCGAGTCGTATCCCCTGTCCGCCCAACGCCTTGCCGACGCGCGCAGCGCGACCGAAGCGGCTCTTAGAAATCGCGCGGTCATCCTTGTCGGCCACAGCGTCAGCCTAGACGCCCCGCCCTCCAGCAAGGCCTTTATAAACCCAAACTCCACCCACGCTGTAGAGCGCTCGGGGATATGTGTGTCCCCCCCGCAGGCGGCGTCGCCGCCGAGGAGGGACATACATATCGCCGAAGAGACGACTCCACAACCCGCTAAAATCGCGCCCCGCATGTCAGACGACCGCCAAACAATCGAACTTTCCGCGCGCGAAACCTTTGGTTCCCGCGAAGGCCGCCGCCTCCGTAAGACCGGGAACGTCCCCGGAATCCTCTACGGCCGCGGCCGCGACCCGCAAGCATTCAGCGTCAACGAGCACGACCTTCGCGCAACCCTGAAGGCCGGCCACGCCCTCTTTGACGCCCAGCTCGCCGGTGACTCGGTTCCGGTGATCGTCAAGGACCAACAGCACCACCCCGTGCGTGGCGACTTCACGCACATCGATCTTCTCGAGGTAGACCTCAAGCAGGTCATCGAATCGCTCGTCGCCGTCGAGCTGACCGGCGTCGAAGAGGCCCCCGGCGTTGTCCAGGGCGGTGTGCTCGACCAGGTCACGCGCGAACTCAACGTCGAGGCGCTGCCGACCGACATCCCGGACTCAATCGTGATCGACGTCTCCCACCTCGAACTGAACGAGACCTACATGCTTTCGCAGGTGACGACGATCCCGTCAGAGCTCACGGTGCTCGACGACGCCGAGGAGACCGTCATCGCGACAGTCACCCCGCCGTCAAAGGCCGAGGCGCCAGAGACCGTCGAAGAAGAGACCGAGGTTGTCGGCGAAGGCGAAGCTGCCGCCGAGGGCACCGGCGACGGCGAATCCTCAGACGACTAGTCCGTCAGGGCTCTCCGTAGCCTTCTTCAGATGAGCATCTTCAAGCGCGGCAGCAAGCCCGTCCCGGCCGACTGGCTGATCGTCGGGCTCGGAAATCCGGGCAAGCGCTACGCGCGCACGCGCCACAACATCGGCGAGATGGCCGCCGAGCGTCTGATCGAGCAGTTCGACCTGGGCAAGCCGAAATCACGCTATCGCGGCGCGTTCGTCGACGGCCGGCTCGGGGCCGGTGGCCCGCGCGTCGCCGTTCTCGTCCCGGAGACCTACATGAACGAGAGTGGCCAGTCGGTCGGCCCGGCTCGCGGAGAACTGCGCGTCGAGCCGGACCACGTCGTCGTGATCCACGACGAGATCGATTTTGCCTTCGGTCGGATCGAGAGCAAGCTCGGCGGCGGCCACGGTGGACACAACGGGCTGCGTTCCATCAAGAACGGGCTCGGAACCGCCGACTTTCGCCGTGTGCGCGTGGGCGTGGGGCGGCCCGATTCGACCGATCCCGAGATCGTCTCATCGTGGGTTCTGGGAAAATTCGACGAACCCAGAGCGCAGGTCGACGCGTTGGTCGACGACGCCGTGCGCGAAACGCTGCGCCAGATCGGCGTTTAGAACAGCGTCTCCGACTGCGTGGGCCGTTCTGGGCGTGAACGCGCAGGACGCCCGGGAGCTGTGGCCTTTGCCATGCTGCGCCGCGGCTCGACACGGATCCCGCCGTATGGGCGCTTGTTCGTGAGCGAGAGCTGCTTCTCCGAAGGAGCGAGCATCACGCGCTGTTTGCGTGCTTCAGCGCGCACAGCTGCCTCTGAGCGACGCAGCTTCTTGGCGATCTTTTCGGCCGGAACCTGATGTTCCGCCATGAGTTCCAGTCGCATTCTGTCTGCGCCGGTCCAAGCACGCCCCGTACGGGCCTGTTGTCTGGTGACTTTTCTCATACTCACCAATCTATGGTTCGGGCCGGACGAACATATGTTCGTGTCTGGCCGTCGTCGGTCTCTGGCGTTTTCCTGCCTGACCGCTCACTTATGTAAACACCAATTTGGGCTTTTTGTTGCTGCGATTTTGTGAACGTTTCACCGCATAGAGTCTCGGCCTCACGTGAGCGCGCTAGCTCTGCCAGTACGACAAGTAGAAGACGACGAGCTGTTCAATGCACTCGGCGGCGCTTCCGCACGGGTTTTCGTCTCGCAGGCATTCACGCCGTTCACGCTCGCAGTCGCGGCTCAGCGCTTCGCTCCCGGACGCACCGCGCTGATCGTCGCGGCGGACGACACCGCCGCGCGCGACCTTGCGGCGGACCTCTCGGCCTACCTTCCGGGCAGATCCGTGCGTTCGTATCCCGCGCGCGGAGTGATGTACGAATCACACCTGGAGCCGCCACCGCACCTGGTCGGACTGCGCATCGCGGCGCTCGACTCATTGACCGCCGGCGGCTCTGACGCGATCGTCGTAGTCAGCGCCGGCGCGCTGGCCGAGCGAGTGCCCGACCCGGCGCTCAGGCCCCACGGTTTCAAGCTCGAACGCGGAGGCGTCGCCGAACTCGACGAACTTGCGCGCGACCTCGTGGCCAGCGGCTACGAGCGGGTCGACCGAGTGGAGGACCGCGGCCAGTTCGCAACGCGCGGTGACATCCTCGACGTCTTTCCCGCGACCGGCGACAACGCCGTGCGAATCGAGTTCTTCGACATCGAGATCGAATCGCTGCGCCGCTTCTCGACGTTCACGCAGCGCTCGCTCGAGGACGTCGAGTCTGTCGAGATCGAGCCGGCGACCGAACTCGCCGCCGAATATCGCGAGGACGCCACGCAGGCGCTCGCCGATCAGGAGGAGGGCGACGACTCCCACCCCGCAGACATCGCCGAGCTGCTGCCGATCGATCGATTCCACGCGCTGCTCGACCTTGCGCCCGACGATGCCTGGCTTGCCGTTGCCGCCCGCGAGGACGTCGAGTCGGCGCTGACCGAACTCGGCTCCGATGTCGAGGCGACCTACCAGGACCCGACCGGCCACGGGCTCTACGTTCCGCCGGAGGAACTGCTCGCGCAGATCGATCAGGGGGCGGATCTGACGATCAGCAATCTCGTCGCCGAGCCCGGCGCCGCGGAGCTGCGAGCGGAGCACCCGGGAAGCATGGCGCGCAGCTTCGACGCCGCGGAGATCGAGCTCGAGAAGCTCCAGCGCAGCGGCTACCGCACGATCATCGCGTGGAGCCGCAAATCCGAACTCGAGCGCGCCCAGTACAACCTCGCGCGCGTCAAGCCGCGGGCGCTCGATGAGTCAGACGACCAGCGCGAGTGGACGGGCGTCTTCTTCGCCCGGCAGACGCTGCGCGAAGGTTTCGTCTCGCCGGCGCTCAAGCTCGCCGTGATCCCCGACCGGCTGCTGCTCAGGACGGCGGGCCGAAGCGCCGCGAAGACAAGCGCGCGCGGGCGTATAGCGAGCTTCGCCGACCTCGCAGTCGGCGACATCGTCGTTCACGAGGACCACGGAATCGCCAAGTTCGACGGCTTTGAGACCAAGGCCGTCGCCGGCATCACTCGCGACTACCTCACGCTGCTCTATCGCGGCGATGACAAGGTCTTTCTGCCGGCCGACCAACTGCACAAGGTCAGCCGCTACTTCGGCGCGGCGGGCCCGGACGGGGTCAACCTCAGCAAGCTCGGCGGCAAGGCCTGGGAGAACCTCAAATCCCGCGCCCGCAAGGCGGCGCACGAGCTCGCCGGAGAGCTGATCAATCTCTACGCGGCTCGCCGGCGCGCGATCGGCTTTGCCTTCAGCGCGGACAACGAGATGCAGCGCCAGTTCGAGGACGCTTTCCCCTACCAGGAGACGCGCGATCAGCTCGATGCGATCGAGCGCGTCAAGGAAGGGATGGAGTCGCCGCAACCGATGGACATCCTGATCTGCGGCGACGTGGGATTCGGCAAGACCGAGGTCGCCCTGCGCGCAGCGTTCAAGGCAGTGCAGGACAGCAAACAGGTGATGATCCTCGCGCCGACCACGATCCTCACCCAGCAGCACTTCGGGACCTTCAGCGAACGCATGCGCGACTTCCCCATCACGGTCGACTTCGTCAGCCGGTTTCGCAGCAAAGCTGAGCAGAAAGAGTCGTTGAAGAAGTTCGAAGAGGGCGCCGTCGACATCATGATCGGCACGCACCGGCTGCTCTCGGCCGACGTGCGGCCCAAGGACCTCGGCCTGATCGTCGTCGATGAAGAGCAGCGCTTCGGAGTCAAACAGAAGGAGCTCCTGCGCCAGCTGCGCATGCAGACCGACGTCATCAGCCTCTCCGCCACGCCGATCCCGCGCACGCTGCAGATGTCGATGGCGGGCATGCGCGAGATCGCAGTGATCGCAACGCCGCCCGAGGGCCGCCGCCCGGTGCGCACGCATGTCGGCGAGTGGGACGAAGAGGTTGTCAAGCAGGCGCTCCAGCGCGAACATGATCGCGGCGGGCAGTCGCTCTACATGCACGACCTCGTCGGGACGATCGACGAAACCGCCGATCGCATCCGCGCTCTGATGCCCGAGCTGCGCGTCAACGTCGTGCACGGTCAGCTCGACGAACACACGCTCGAAGAGCGGATGATGGGCTTCATCCGTGGCGAGTACGAGTGCCTGGTCTGCACCACGATCGTCGAATCGGGCCTCGACATCCCGTCGGCCAACACGTTGATCGTTGAGCGCGCCGACAAGCTGGGGCTTTCGCAGGCCTACCAGATTCGCGGCCGCGTCGGCCGTGGTCGCGAGCGCGCGTTCGCCTATTTCCTCTATCCGGGTGCGGCTGCGCTGACACAGGTCGCCGGCAGCCGCCTGGCGACGCTGGCCGACCACACCGAGCTCGGCAGCGGATTCAAGGTGGCAATGCGCGACCTCGAGATCCGCGGAGCCGGCAATCTGCTCGGAGAGGAACAGTCAGGGCACATAGCGGCGGTTGGTTTCGATCTGTACGTGTCGATGATCGACGCAGCCGTCGCCGAGCTCGAGGGCAAGGGCGACGCCGAATCTCACCAGCCGGTCAGGCTTGACGTCTCGGTCGACGCCTACGTGCCCAGCGAGTACGTCATGTACGAGCAGGCGAAGATCGAGCTCCATCGCCGAGTTGCCGGCGCGCAGGAGCTGGCGGACGTCGGCTCGCTGCGCGAGGAGTTGAAGGATCGCTTCGGCCCGGTACCCGCTCCGCTCGAGCGCCTCTTGCAGCTTCAGGAGGCGCGGCTCAAGTTTGGTCGCTGCGGAGCCCGTACCGTGGGCTTCACCGCTGGTCGGTTGGTAGTGGCCCCGATCGAACTCGATGCAGGTCAGGTGGCAGTTGTTCGCGAAGATCACCCCACGGCCATCTACGATCGTGGCCAGCGCACAATCGCGCTGCGTGTGGATGGGGAACCGGAAGAGCAGTTTTCTGCTCTGGCGGGGCTGGCAGACGCTTTGGTGGGAATCAGTTAAGCGCGTCTTGTGCGCCGCATCACGCCCGCACGCGGTCGGTTTCACTTGATATGTTCCCACCGCTTCTGACCTGAAAACTAGAGCGAAAAACAAACGAGCATCGAGCTGTGAAAAACATCACTTCGAACAAATATTTCATCCCGGGTTTTGCCGTCGTCGTATTTTTGCTGGTGGCACTGATCCTCGTCGTGTTCCGCGGTGGAGTCCCGGACGACGCAGTCGCATCTGTTGACGGCAACGCGATCCCGATCACGGAGTTCAACAAGAACCTGAAGATCAACGCGGCCCAGAGTGGCGGCGTGGCCCCGGACCCGCCGGACTACACAAAGTGCATCGCGGCCAAGAAGAAGACCACTCCCAAGCTCAGCAACTCTGCACTCAAGAAGCAGTGCGAAAAGGACTGGGAAACGTCCAAGGACACGATCATGACCTCGCTGATCCAGCAGGAATGGTTCAAGCTTGAGGCCGCTGACCGTGGCATCGAGGTCACCGACGCCGAGGTCAAGGCTCGTTTCGGTCAGCTCAAGCAGCAGTCGTTCCCGAAGGATGCCGACTACAAGAAGTTCCTCAAGCAGTACAACCAGACCGAAGCTGACCTGCTCAAGCTCGTCAAGGCGAGCATGATCCAGGAGAAGGTCCAGGCCGAGGTCACAACGATTCCGACGCCCAGCACCGGCCAGGTCGAGGACGAGTACAACAAGAACAAGAAGAAGTACGCCACGCCCGCAACGCGTGACATCAACCTCGTCTTCAACGCCGACAAGGCCAAGGCCGAGGCTGCGAAGTCAGCGCTTGAAGATGGCGACAGCTGGAGCGCCGTCGCCAAGGAGTACTCCGAGGACAGCGTCAGCAAGGCCAACGGCGGAAAGTTCCCGGGCGTGACCAAGGGCCAGTTCCCGAAGGAACTCGACTCAGCGGTGTTCAGCGCCGACAAGGGCGAGATCGTCGGCCCGATCAAGACGCAGTACGGCTACTACGTCTTCGCAGTCACGAAGGCCACGCCGGCATCGCAGCAGACGCTGGCAAAGGCCTCGCCACAGATCAGGACCTCCCTCCAGCAGGAGGCCCAGCAGAAGGCTCAGACCAGCTTCCAGACTGAGTTCACCGACAAGTGGCGCAAGAAGACCAAGTGCGCCGATGACTTCAAGGTCGCAGCCGTCTGTGGCAACACCGAGAAGCCCAAGGAAGGCGCAACCGCCGAGGCCGGAGCCGCTGCCGCCCAGTAAGCGTTTCCGCCAAATTGCTTCACGACTACGCCCGGCCTCTGCGCCGGGCGTTTTTCGTTCTCCGGGCGACCTGAGGCACTAGGCTACGCGTCGCTTGAGCCACCCCATTCCTACCCCACCCGGAGAGCTTTTTCATGACCGCCGTAGCCAAGACGCACGCAAGACAGATCCTCGACAGCCGTGGAAATCCGACCGTCGAAGTCGAGATCACGCTCGAGTCCGGCGCGACGGGGCGTGCGGCAGTTCCCAGCGGTGCGTCCACCGGCGAGTACGAAGCGGTTGAGCTGCGTGACGGTGGCCCCGCGTGGGGCGGCAAGGGCGTCACCCGGGCAGTCGCCAATGTGAACGGCGAGATCGCCACCGCGATCCTCGGGATCGATCCGGGGGAGCAGGAAGAGTTCGACGCGCGCCTGCTCGACCTTGACGGCACGCCCAACAAGGGCCGCCTGGGCGCAAACGCGCTGCTCGGTGTTTCGCTCGCCGGCGCCAAGGCCGCCGCCGCAGAACGCGACCTGCCGCTCTGGAAGTACCTCGGCGGGCCGAACGCGCACATTCTGCCGACTCCGATGATGAACGTACTCAACGGCGGATCCCACGCCGACAACTCCGTCGACTTCCAGGAGTTCATGATCGTGCCGATCGGCGCCGAGACCTTCGCCCACGCGATGCAGATCGGCACCGAGGTCTTCCACGCCCTGGCCAAGAGCCTGAAGGCCAAGGGTCTCTCCACAACGGTCGGCGACGAAGGCGGATTCGCCCCTGACCTTATGAGCAACGAAGCAGCCCTGCAGGAGCTGATGGCCGGCATCGAAGCCGCCGGCTACCGCCCCGGTGACGACGTCGCGATCGCGCTGGACCCGGCGACGTCGGAGATCTTCTCGGGCGGCGTCTACGACCTCAAGCACGAGGGTCGCAAGCTCTCCTCCGAAGAGATGGTCGGCTACTGGGCAGAGATCGTCGAGAAGTACCCCGTGGTCTCGATCGAGGACGGCCTGGACGAGAACGACTGGGACGGCTGGAAGTTGCTGACAGACACGATCGGCTCCAAGACCCAGCTGGTGGGCGACGACCTCTTCGTGACAAACCCTGCGCGCCTGACCGAGGGCATCGAGCGCGGCGTCGGCAACAGCATCCTGGTCAAGGTCAACCAGATCGGCACGCTCTCTGAGACCCTGGAGGCCGTGGGCATCGCCGGCCAGGCCGGCTACACGGCAGTCATGAGCCACCGATCAGGTGAAACCGAGGACACGACGATCGCCGACCTCGCCGTTGCCACCGGCTGCGGGCAGATCAAAACCGGCGCCCCCTCGCGTTCGGACCGCGTCGCCAAGTACAACCAGCTGCTGCGCATCGAAGAGGCCCTGGGCTCGACTGCGCGCTACCCCGGCAAGAGCTCTTTCCGCGCGCTCTCCTAGCCGGGTCCGGGGCAGGGGTCGCGCAACCCTGCGCGAATTCCCTCCCTATGGCCTCCCGCCCAAAGCAGCGCGTACGCGTAGCCCACAAGTCAGAAGGTCGGCCCGTCTCCAGAGGCATCCGCTGGGACCGCCTCCCGGGCAACTGGCTGATCGTGATCCTGCTCGTGATGGGAGCCCTCTACGTCCCGCCACTCAAGGGCTATTACGAACAGCGCAAGGCGACGAGCGCAGCGAAGTCCACGCTGCAGCAGGTAGGCAAAGAGAACCGCGCCCTCAAGGCAAGAGCCCGCTCGCTAAAGAAAGAATCCACCATCGAGCTCGAAGCAAGAAAGCTCGGCATGGTCAACCCCGAAGAGCGACCCTTCGTAATCCTCCGCTGATCAATCCAGCAGGGGTACGGGTGTCAGATGACCTTGTCCCCGCAGACGTACTCAGTCGAGGAGACAAGGTCATCTGGGACCCAAGTCATGCAGCGTTGGAAGCCGCTTCTTCTGACGTTTCGTCAGCGGATTCTTCGGAGTACCGATTGATCACGATCTGATCTGATGAGATCGTCACGGAGATCGGACGGTGCCCCGCCCAGTGTTCGGCGTAGACCGGATCTTCGACGATTGCCGGGTCGAGCCAGAGCCCATAACCCTCTTCACCGTGATCGAAGGTTGCTTCAAATGCCGGCCGGCGACGGCCTCGGCCGCCACGACGTCCGCGGCGACGGCGACGGCCGGGGGCTGCGCCCTCGTCATCTTCGTCGGCGAGGGCAGCCTCGGCTTCGCGCTTCGCGAGAGCTGCTTCCAGCTCTGATGCGATCAACGCGTCGTCTTCGGCTCGCAAATCAAGTTCTTCTTCGATCCCGGGAGTTGAGTCCTGGGATTCGGCTGCAGCGGCACCGTCAGCATCGAGCGACTGCTCGCGCTTGAACGCGGCGATGTCTTCCGCCGTGGCGTCAAGCTGATGCGCGATCCAGGCGTCTGTGCGGCCCTGTCGGACCCATACGCGAATCTGGTTCAGGTGTGGTCTTAGCTGTCTGGTTGCCATGTCGCTGACCTTATCAGCGGCTCTGGTGCGTGATTCAGCGCAATTCTCGAACCTCAGCTATAGACAAACCGGCGAGGTATCCAGTAAAGTGGACACAGTGCGGGAGTAGGACACCCCGCAAATGGTGGTTTTTAGGTACCATGCCAACTCAGGACCGAGTGGGGGGACTGGGGAAGGCCACTCGGACGACGCAAAGTGCTTGGAGGCGCTGCATGCTCGTACTTACCCGTAAATCGAATCAGAGCATCATGATCGCGGACGACGTCGAAATCTCCGTGCTCTCGATCGTTGGTGACAAAGTGCGTATTGGCATCGAGGCGCCGAAGAACATCCCGATCTTCCGCAAAGAGGTCTACCTGCAGATCCAGCGCGAGCAGGCCGAAGAACAGGCCGGCTCACCGGACGCCACGCCCGAGGCAGTGGACGCAGCCCTGGGCCAGATCGCTGACGGCGCCTGACCGCGACTTTCTGGCCGAAGTACTAGGCCATGATTGAGCCGAGGATCTGAAACATTCCCCAGCTCACGACAACGACAGTGGCGACCAGCACGACCATCAGCGTCACGAAGCGCCGGAACTGGTGCTGTTCGTGCTGCACCGCGTAGCGCTTCTGCGTGCGCTTGATCGCTTCATGACGCACTTCATGGCGTCGCTTGCGGTCGGTGTGAGTGTGCTCGTGGAACGCACGCTCGAACTCGGCCACTGATTGCCGCATCTTCATATCGCCATTCACTCTAGCGATCACAGGCCCGCCAGAGGCCTCTATTTGTGCGGATTGCTACACGTTCGAGTCCGGCGAAGTATTCGGCCTTCGAGGTGTTGGGCTCGATTTCGATCGTCCGCGCATAGCCGCGCCTGATCAGCTCGGCGTTGACGAATGTGTCGCCGACGTAGACGAAGGCAAGCGATCGGCCGTATCTGTCTTCGGGCTCACGGTCGGGCACCAGTCGTACCCTGCGTCCGTTGACAAGGGACTTGTTCAGGTCGCTCGCTTCATGGCCGAAGCACTCCACCGGCGAGTCGGGTTTGACCGATTCGGGCGTGTCGATGCCGATGTAGCGCACGCGTTCCTCGCGGCCGGCCGAGTCGCGCACGAGGATCGTGTCACCGTCAACCACGCGGATAACCGTCGCCGTGCGGTCGCCGGTCGACTCGGAGGACGACTGACCTTGCGGTGCCGACGAATCGTCCTCGATGAGGAAATTCGCCAGCACCACCAGGGCGGCAAATGCGGCAACCCACGCCGCCGCACTCGCGCGAGACATGAGAATTACGGCGTGCGGATGACGTTCTTGGTCAGCGTGTCGCTGATCGCGGAGACGATCTTCTTCGCTGCGGCAGGCTTGCGCTGCCAGATGTTGCGACCGTAGATCACGCCTGATCCGCCGGCTTTCATCACCATCCTGGTCATGTCGAGCACGTCGGAGTCAGAGGCCTTGGAGCCGCCCGAGAGCACGACCAGCGAACGGCCGGCGCTTTCGACGCACTGGCGGATCGCTTCCTGCTGCTCGACCTTCATCTTGTTGTACGGCGACGGCGAGTCCGCGTCGGAGTCAAGGCCGACCTTCGGCATGTTGATCTTGACGATGTCCGCGCCCATCTCCATGGCCATGCGTGAGGCGTAGTCGATCGCGTAGAAGCTGTCCTGTCCGCCCTTGGCGGCGACGGCGCTGCCGCGCGGGTAGGACCAGACGACCAGCGGGAGGCCGTACTTCTCGCAGTCGGCGCGAACTTCGCCGAGCTGCTTGAGGTCCTCGTCCTGACGCGGCGAACCGACGTAGAGCGTGTAACCGATGGCTGTGGCGCCAAGGCGCACGCCGTCCTCGACTGAGGCGTTGACGGCGCTGAATGCTTCGCCGCTGGGCGGGATGTCCGTCTTGCCGTTGACCTTCAGCAGCAGCGGCACCTGACCGGCCCAGTCGGGCCAGTACTTCGTGGCAAAGCCGATCTGACAGGCGATGCCGCTGTAGCTCGATCCGGCCGCGAGCGCGAACTGGTAGTCCGGGTCCTTTGAAGCGGGGTTCGGGAAGAAGTCGCGGGGGCCGTGCTCGATGCCCTGGTCGATCGGCAGGAACATGAGCGTGCCGTTTCCGGGACCGTGTGTGTAGAGCATGTCGTAGAGGCGCGCCTTCTTGCCGGGCGAGACTACGTCGAGCAATGATTTCTGGGGCGATGACTGCTTGGCCATAGTGGGGTTGACTCCTGATCGATTCAGCCGCTTGAATGCGGGAAGCTTGCGGGCCAGAGCATAATCAAGCCGAACAGGCCGGAGGGGGCGGCCGGTACGCTGCAGCCCAATCATGCCCGAACGCGAATTCTTCGTCATCTGCAACAACTGCGGCAGCGAGGTCAGTCCCTATGTGACCGAGTGCCCGTATTGCGGCACGCGCCTGCGCAAAAGCGCGCCGGACCTGAAGAAGCAGAAGAAGGCAGAAGAGAAGGAAGAGCGCAGAGCCGAGAAGAAGCGCGAACGGCTGCGGGCGCAGTATGAGGGCGGCTCAAGCTCCGGTGGCGCGGCTGCCCCTGGCGCCTGGCTCGAGCGCACCGGCCGTCCCGTCGCGACCGGCGCACTGGTGGCGATTTCGATCGTCGCCTCGATTCTTGCGGCCAGCAACATTCCGGATGTGAGCGACTGGATGCTGGCCAATCTGGTCTATCTGGGCAACTTCACAAGCACGCCGACGGTGCTGTTGACCGCGCCGTTCATTCACCTGTCCGCCGGCTACGCATTTGTCTGCCTGTTCGGGTTTGCGGTGTTCGGCGCCGGACTCGAACGCCGATTCGGCCCGTTCGCGGTAGTTCTTCTGTGGCTCTTCTGCGGCGCGGGCGGAATCGGACTGAAGGCACTGGCCGATCCGGCGCATGCCGCGTTCGGAGCGATGGGCTGCGTAGCGGGCGCGATGTTCGCCTGGACGATCTATGTGGTCAACAAGGAAGATCTGCGCGACTACGACGCACTCGGGCTGGCCGCGATGGCGCTCGTCGTGTGTGCGCTTCCGATCGCCACTGACTCGGCGAGCGTCTGGGTACTTCTGGGAGGCGCGGTGGCCGGGCTGATCAGCGGCCTCGTGCTGACGCGGCTCACGCCGCGCGACTAGAAATCGAACTTACGCGGCGGCGCTTCATCGAACCAGAGCTTGTCGTGCTCTGGGGTCTCTTCGAAGAAGTCGGGTGTGGCTTCGAGCAGGTCGCCCTCGGCGCTCGCTTCGTCGATCGCCGGTTCGGGCGCTGGCTCCTCGTCGCCGAACTCGAACTCGATCGTTCCGGTGATTTCGCCGGGCCTGGGTTCTTCGACGCTTGAGGCGACGGCGGCTTCGACGATCGGCTCGGGCTCGGGCTCTGGCTCGGGTATGGGCTCGGGTTCGGGTGTGGGTTCCGGATCAGGCTCTGGTTCGGGCGGAGCTGGCTCAGGCTCGGGATCGGGCTCGGGATCGGGCTCTGGCACTTCCTCGCGGATCGGTGGACTGAGGGCGTCCTCCAGCTCGTGCTCGACCGCGTCGGGATCGGCGCCGTGCTCCTTTTTCAGGGCAAGGTGCGCCGCGATCGCGTCGGCGAGCGACCCTCCGGGAACCTCTGCTGCATTGTCAAGTTCATCTGCCATTCCGGCAATCTTACGGAGCGCACCGGAAGCAGGTCTCGCGACCGGTAGCCGATCAGCGCTGGACTGGCAGGAAACCACTGCCCCCAAGGCCGACGCCCTTGTCGCTGATCAGTTTCATTCCTGCAGCGAACGTACTGCCGTCCTGGCCGACCAGAGGCGTTCCAGCCACGTTGGCCAGTGTCGCCCCGTCCAGCCCGACAAGCGACGCGCCGTCGTTGCCGACAAGCGTCGCGCCGTCGAGGCCGACCAATGACGCTCCATCATTGCCCACCAGCGTGGCGGTGTCGATATCCCCCACAGACGGCAACAGTGCCACCGGCATGGTCGTGGGCAGCAACCCGCCGCCCGGGCCGATCTGTACGGCCGCCACATCTACGATCGTGGCGCCGGTGATCTTTCCGTCGGGCTTCGAGCCGGCCAACAACGCGCCCGGCAGCAGGCCGACATTGTTTGCTACGTCCTGGAGGCGCTGCTGGGGCGGGATCGACACGTTCGAGAGAATGCTCGCGGCGGTGGCGAAGAGAGGGTTGTTGCCCGCCAAGCCCTGCGAAAGCACGCGCATGCGTTCGGCTACTTGCTGCTGCACGGCCGACACCGTCACCGGTGACTTGGTCTGCAGGTAGCGATTCTTTGACTTCGACCACTTGAAGTAGCGTCCCGACTTTGTGTAGAACGGCTTCTTTTTGCGATCGACCACATCGATCGTGTGCCACGCCTCGAGGGTCTCGTAACCGCCTGCGTCTGACAGGTCCACATTCACACGAATGTCGAGCTCACCCACAAAGTCAACCGGCACGGTGAACGTGAGCCCGCCCGTGCTGCCCGTCCTGGTGGAAGCAAGCACGGTCTCGTCGGGCCGCACCACCTTCACTTCCAGGCCGCGCAATTTCCGGCCGGTCGGCACCTCATACGGAACGAGGTGCACCACCGCCGACGCCAGCCCGGCTGTGAGTTTGCCGTCGTCGCCGAGGCCGATCTCCTGTTTGAATTCCGGGCGAGACTTGAAGTCGGCCGGAGGCCGCTCGATGACGTTGATGCGAAAGTCCTGGCGCGGCGGTCGCTGCACGAGCAGCGCGATTGCCAGTTCACGTCCGCGCTTGGTCTTGTTGTTGATCACGATCGCGTTGCGGATAGTCGCATCGGTGGCCTTTTTGTCAATCACGTCCTTCAGGCGCCTGACCTTGCACTGGTGCTTTTTCAGGTAACTCTGGGCAAAGGTCAGCGGCGCGTCATCGATCGCGTTGAGGATCGACTGCATCTTCTTCTTGTTGCCATAGGGGCAGCGCGAGCCGCGGTAGTCGAGGGCCTCGCGGTAGACGGTCACCCTGAGCTCCGGGTATGGCGGCGCGATGCCGACCGTCAATATTGCTCCAGGAGCAACCGACTGCGCGACGATGTCGCCGTCCTCGACGCGTTCGCGTAGTTGAGCAGACACGCCCTTCAGAGCCACATACTTGACCTGAAGCTGGACGTTGACTCCGGCATCCCGGATGTTTCGCCGCGCTTCAGTGAGCGACTTGAAACGGATTTTTTTGCCGGATCGCTGCGGGCGGTAGTTCGGGACGATGAAGCTCTTGCTGGGGTCCGTTTCAGCGGCGCTTCCACCTGCGCTCGACCCACGGTCGAGCGTCTCACAGTCAACAGCGGTGACGATGTCGGTAGTCGCGGCGTCGAGCTGGGCGCTGTCGGTGCCGCCGCCGCAGCTGAAGAGTTCGTCGAAGTGACTGTCACGTAGAAAAATCGTGTCGTTGCCAGCGCCAACGCCACTTGCGTCGTCGCCGTCGACCTGATCATGCCCGCCGCCGCCGGTGATCGTGTCATTGCCTTCGCCACCGATCAGTTGGTCGGTCGCGTCGCCACCGTCCATCGTGTCATTGCCCTTCTTTCCATAGAGCACACTGCTCCCGGAGTCGGCAGTGAGCGTGTCGTTGCCATCCGTGCCCTGCATGCCGTTCATGCTGCTGCTCGATTGCGTGCAACCGGCATTCTCAAAACCGCCGTCGTAGGTCGCATTGCCATCGTTGGCGACGCAGTCGAAGGTGACGCTCACCGGGTTTGTCGTGCCACGATCGAAGTCGTAGTAGTCGACCACGTCATAGGCATTTGTGCTGGGTACGTACTCGTCCAGGCCGCGGCCGCCGCGGATGTAATTGGCGCCGTTGTAATTGTCGTCACCTTCCAAAGTGTTGAAATAGTCGTTGGCGTCGCCACCGATCGCCGACTGCGTGACCAAGCCGCTGCTGTCACGCAGGAAAACCGCGCCGGGAGCGGCCGCGTTACCGGCGGCGATCTGGACGAGATCGGAGCCGTCACCGGTCCAGATCTCGATCCCCTCGTGCAGCTCTGCGGCCGAGGCGACCTCGCAAGTGATGACGTCGTTGCCGCTGCTGCTCGCGAGAGTGCATCCGGCGCCAAGTGTGCCGGGTGAAGGCTCGTAGGCAGAATTCGTGTAGGTGATCTCCCACTGCGGCGACGGAGATTCGATCGCCTCGACGTAGAGCGAGAGATCAAGCGTGTTCTCAGGCCAGGCAACGATCACGTGGGGGTTGCCGTTGTGGTCGCTCGTGTCGATCCGCGCACCGTCAGCGGGCGCTGCACCGAGTGCGGTTCCGGGAAGCAGCGCGATCGCGCACAGGACTGACGAAAACGCAGTGGCGCGTAGGAACGGAGCGAAGTACGAGGACATACGTGTTCCTTCTTGGATTGTGAGACGGCGACCGAGCAACTCATGGAGCTAGCCGGATTCGAACCGGCGGCCTTTCGATTGCGAACCGAACGCTCTACCAACTGAGCTATAGCCCCGTGAATCCTGGATGTTATCGGCGACCGGTCGCTGCGCCACTAGAGCGTTTCGCGTTCGCCCACGCGCAACTGCTTTGGCGTCGTGAAGTTCGCGAGGTCGACGGTGTCGGCGGCCAGCTCGGACCAGTTCCCGTCGTATTCAAACTCTGCAAGCGCGGCGGTCGGGAACTTCGCGGCAACCCGCTCCAGGCCGACGCTTTCGCGGGCGATCGCGACGGCGAGGTCGTGGATCGACGGATTGTGCCCGACCAACAGAACTGACCTGCGCTTCTTCGGGACGCCGCGCAGAACATCAAGCAGATCCTTGGTTGAGGCCCGGTAGATCGCATCTTCGAACTCAACCTTCGCGTCGTTCGGCAATGCGTGGGCGACAGCCTTCAGAGTGTCGCGCGCCCGGCGCGCGCCTGAGCAGTAGATGAAGTCGGGCTCGATCCCGTGCTCGAGCATCAGCTCGGCGATCAACTCGCAGTCGTTCCAGCCGCGCTCGGTGAGTCCGCGTTCGTAATCGAGCTGCCCGGCCAGTTCCCAACTGGATTTGGCGTGCCGCAGCAGGTAGAGGCGCCTCATACGCGCATCATGCCCCAGATCGCCTCTGCGCGACGTACTCGAAGATTGCCGACACGTCATCTTTGCCGCGGCCGGCCGCAAGCGCGGCGTTGAAATGGTCGTTCGTGCCCTCCGCGAGTGGGAGCTGAAGGCCGGCCTCGCGCGCGGCCCCGACAATCAGTCGTGTGTCCTTGGTCCCGTGCTCGAGCGGGAAGTTCGGCTCGTAGTTGCCGTCGAGCATCATCCTGCCCTTGATCTGTGCGTAGGCCGATCCGACCGGCGCGCCGTCGATCGCATCCAGGAAGGCATCCGGGTCCAGGCCGAGCGCCGAGCACAGGTGCATCGCCTCGGCGATCATCGCCGTCTGCGTGAGCACCCAGTGATTGGTGACAAGCTTCATGCGCGAGCCGTTGCCTGCCTCACCGAGCCAGACGGTCTTTGCGCCGACCGCGTCGAGCACCGGCGCGGCAAACTCCGCAGCAGCCTTGTCGCCCGAGGCGAGCATCACGAGCTGGCCCGCCTCGGCGGGATTCTTGGTTCCCGAGACCGGCACGTCGACAAACTTCACACCTGCTTCTTCGGCCATCGCAATCAGCGCATCGGTTCCGTCGACACCGATCGTCGCGCACTGCAGCCACGCGGCACCCTCGGCAAGTTCGCCCAGCAGCGGCGCCATCACCTCCAGCGTGACCTGGGCGTCAGAGAGCACGCTGATCACCACATCGCGGTCGCGCACTGCCTCTGCGGCAGATTCGAAGACTTCGGCGCCGTCAGCGGCGAGTGGCCTTGCCCTTTCGGGGCTGCGGTTCCAGACTGCCGTGCTGATTCCCGCCCTGACTGTGTTGCGCGCCATCGCCGCGCCGATGATGCCGGCGCCGAGGATCGCGACTGACTCTGCCTTGCGTTTTTCGCTCATGGCGCCGACGATACCTCCGGCGCCGCGCGCGAAGCTCACATCGTCTGGACGAGCTCTTCCAGGCGGTCGTAGCTCTCGGTCAGACCACCTTCCATGCCGGAGTTGACCATTCCGTCGCGGTCCTCCACCGACGTGAACGCTGAGACGGTGGTGACGCGCGTCCCATCACCCTCGGAAGCGAGCTTCAGCTGCTCAAGCACAACGTGGCCGGGCATGCCCTCGAACTCAAACGTCTGGGTGATGCGCTCGTTCAGCAGCAGTTCATGGATGACGCCGCGAAACCCAAACTCGTCGTCGCCATCTTTGTGGATGAATCGCCAGCAACCGCCGCGCCGCGGCTCGTACTCGTCGATGATCGTTTCGTACTTGCGCGGTCCCCACCACTGGGCGATCAGGTCTGGATCGGTGAAGGCCTGGAAGACCTTCTCCGGCGGGGCGGGAAGTAGGCGAGAGGTGATGACCTGGCTTCCGCCGGGCTCTGCGATGAAGGTTTGACTGTCAGTTGCGGGCATCGTGCTGCTCCTTGCTCAGGAAGTGCTCGAGCGAATCCATGTTCTTCGCCGCGAACGATTTGTAGAAATCGAGGAAGTCGGCCGCGTCGGTCAATGCATCAGGCGCGAGCCCGACCATCAGCTGCTTTCCGTTGCGGCGCTTGACCACCAGCCTCGCGCGCTCGAGCACCTTGAGGTGCTTGGAGACGGCGGCCAGGGACATCGCGTACGGCTCGGCGACTTCACTCACCGACAGCTCGCGACCCGCCACGCGCCGCACGATGTCGCGTCGCACCGGATCGGCGAGCGATCCGAAGACGAGATCGAGTGTCGGAATTGATTCAACCATGTGGTTGAATGATACATGATCGGTATGTTCCATGCATGAACACCTTTGAGCAGGAGGTCGCACGGAATCACGCGCGTGCGATGGAGATCGGCCGGAGGATGGCCGGACCGGACGCGGCGGTCGCCCCGGCGATGATCACGACGCGCGGCGGGATGCTGCGCAAGCGCAAGAAGAATGGGACCGTCGTCGCCGCGCTCGCTTCTGGCGTGCTCCATCTGCAGCCGGTCGAGCCGGTTGAGCTCGGGCCCACCGGGGACGAGATTGAGCTCCCGCCGGAGAAGATTGCGAGCGTCGCGACCAAGCCAGTTGAGGCTCCAGAGCAGGACGGCAAGCCGTTATGCGCCGGGTTGGTCGTGAAGGTGAACACAGTCGATCAGTCGAGTTTTGAACTGAGCTTTCTTGACGGCTCAGGAGAACTCTTTCGCGATCACAGCACGGAAGCCCGGGCAGAGATCAAGTCTGCGTACGACGCATTCGTGGCCTGGGTCCCCGCCGCTGACGAAAGCGCATGAGAGAATCGCGACATGGACTCCAATGAACTCAAGTCACTACAGCGGCCCCTCAAGCAGAGCTACCGCGAGGATGCCGCGGGCGCGCTCGTCACGCTTGAAGCCAGCGGACAGATCGACGATCAGAACATCACCTGTTCGGTTGCAACCGGTCGCGCCATCGTCGAAGCCGGGCTGCATCCGGCATCCGGCGGCGACGGCACGTCTGCCTGTTCGGGCGACATGTTGCTTCAGGCGCTGGTCGCCTGCGCCGGCGTGACGCTTCAGTCGGTTGCGACCAATCGCGGGCTCGCCCTGGAGGGAGGCACTGTTCGCGCCGAGGGCGATCTCGACTTTCGCGGCACGATGGGCGTGGACCCGGACGCGCCAGTGGGCTTTCGAGACATCCGGCTGAGCTTCTCGCTCGAAGGTGAAATCAGCGACGAAGATCGCGCGGCGCTGATCGAAACAACTGAGCGCTACTGCGTGGTGCTTCAGACATTGCTGAGTCCGCCGGCGATTGTGGTGTCCACGACGTGACTGTGGCGGCCGCTGATCTGGTGCCCGACGTTCTGGAGCCCGGACTTTCGGTTGTCTTCTGCGGCACTGCGCCCAGTGCCGCGTCCTACGCGAGCCGCGCGTACTACGCGAAGCCGGGGAACCGCTTCTGGCCGACGCTGCATGCGGTGGGGTTGACTCCGCGGCTGCTCCGACCCGAGGAGTTTCAGTCGGTCGGCGAATATGGGATTGGCCTCACCGATGTGTGCAAGGTTGCCTGGGGCCAGGATGCAGAACTTGCCGCGACCGATTTTGACCCGGAGTCGTTGCGCGCGAAGATCGAACGGTTCGCCCCGCGGTACCTGGCGTTCACCAGCAAGCGCGCGGCGGCGGAGTTTCTTGGGCGGCCCTGCGACTACGGGTTGACCACAGATCGCATCGAAGAGACGAAACTGTTCGTTCTTCCCTCGACATCGGGCCTGGCCACCCGCTTCTGGGACATCTCCCATTGGCAGGATCTGGCGGACCGCCTGTGCAAGCGGTGAGTCGCGCGCCTACTTCTTGTCGCGAATGATCACGCTGGCCCCGCGCTTGGGGATCATCGTGACGTTTCGGTGCTGCACGTGCTCGGCCTCGGGACGATCGGGCTCGATCTCCAGACGCATGGCCATGCGCTCGAGCACGACGCGCATCTCGGCCATCGCCAATGACGCGCCAAGGCAACGACGCGTGCCGCCGCCGAAGGGAATCCACTCGTAGGTGCCGGGCTTGTGCCCCACCCAGCGCTGGGGCTTGAATTCCCAGGGCTCGGGGTAGAGGTCTTCGCGGTGATGCACGAGCAGGATGCTGATCGAGATCGGACTGCCGGCCTCGACGCCGTACTCGCCGAGCTGCCACGGCGCCATCACGCGACGACCGACCATCGGGATCACCGGGCGAGAGCGCATCGTTTCCTGGATCACGTATTCGAGCTGGTCGTCCTTGTCTGCTCGCCCTGTGC
Organism: Thermoleophilaceae bacterium; assembly: GCA_016463365.1. The sequence goes on from JAEMRJ010000004.1 coordinate 39,400, forward strand.
GCACTGCGTCGTAGAGCTCGTTGTAGGCATCCGGGGTGCGCACCAGGCGCTCCCAGGCCCAGGCCAATGAGTTGGCGGTGGTCTCGTGGCCGGCGAGCAGCAGCGTGATCAGTTCGTCGCGCAGCTCGCGGTCGGTCATCGCCTCGCCGTCCTCGTCGCGGGCCTGCATCAGCATCGACATGATGTCCGTGCGGCTCTCGAGGTCCGGGTCTTTGCGGCGCTGTGCGATCACTTCGTAGACCGGTTTGTCGAGCTGGGCAAGGGCGTACTTCTGGATGCCCACGGCCTCGTCGCGGCCGACGTTGATGTATTCGCTGGCCTTCGCGATCGGCGTGGTGGAAAGTTCCGTGAGCTTGCGCGTCACGGCCGCGAGGCGGAACTCGGAGGTGCCCTCCTCGGGGCGACCGACCACGCCGAAGATGCCCGACATGATCACGTCGAGCGTCACGTCCTGCATTCGCGGGGCGAGCTCCATGACCTCGCCGACGGGCCAGCTGTCGATCGACTTGTCGATCGCATCCTCGATCATCGAGATGTACTGCGAGATCGAGTCGCCGTGAAAGAGCGGCAAGAGCAACTTGCGCTGGCGCAGGTGGCGTGCGCCGCGAGCCGTGAGCACAGAGTCCTTTCCGACGATCGGACGCAGCGGCGACTCGGTGGTGAGCGTCGGCGCGATGTCCGGCGACGCGGTGAAGAGTGACTTGGCGTGATCAGGGTGGCCGGTGATCACGGGGTGGCCGGGGATGATTCCCTGGAAGCGGAAGACCTCGCCGAACTCTCTTCGGCCTTGCAGCACGAACTCTGCCTGGCGCTGACCAAAGCGCAAGACCTGCCGCCACTGCGCCATTTCGAACTGCGGCGGGCTTTTCAGTCCGGCAAGCTCAGCTTCGGTGATTTGACCCGCTGGTGAAGCCGGGTAGGAGCCGATCAGCGGCTGCTCAGTGCTGGTGATTGTTTCAGGGGGAACCATGACACGATTCAGTGTAACGGTCTCTTACAAAACCGCGCCAGCCACCTGGACGCCTGTATATATGCCCGCCGCGCTGCCCGCGACGACGGTGATCAGCCAAACCCAGGCGCTACCCATCGTCGCCTCCTGCCCGCTCGCCAGTCACCGGGTCGATGAAGTCGTTGTTCGGCTCGACGGTGCGCGCGGGCGCCTGCTCGGCCGCCGGCGGCCTGCTCATCGCGTTCGGATCCGACTGCCCGAACATCGGGTCCCCGGGCATGCTGCGAACGAATTCCACGTTCGCCCGCACGATCGGCGTGTCGAAGACCGGCTTCGCCTCTTCGGGGTTGGCACTGTCCTTGAAATAGCTCGCCAGCGCCATCAGTCCGGGGATCAGTCCGCCGAGTGCCATCAGCCAGAAGACAACGCCGCTGATGATCCAGCCGGCTGCGCCACCGTTGAGGCTTGGCGGCGGGTTGAGACCGAGCGGGATGAAGTTGTATCCGAGCGCGCCGAAGAGCGCTGCCCAGAGCAGAAGCCCGACGCCCGAGAGCTTGACGCCGCCGTACCAGCCAGAGGCGCCCACGAGGATCGCGGCGAAGACCAGCCCGCCGAAGATCCCGCCCATCAGCAGGGCGGTCTGTCCGGTTGAGCAGACCTGATCTGGATTGATCTGGTACGGCCCGCCGGATGCGCAGGCGCCGCCGCTGTTGATCATCAGATCGCGCATCGCCATGTAGACAGCAGTCAGGCAGGCAGCGAAGCCGGCGGCGCCGACGAAAACGGCGGCGAGCGCCAATGCTCCGCCGCCGCGTTCGTCAGAAGTAGCTGCCATTACAGGGTGAGCGACGAAGCCCAGTCGATCCAGACGATGTTCGGGTCGGCCTGGTCGACTTTGAGCTTGATCTGCGCACCGGGCACGGCCTTGGTCAGATACGGCGTCTCGACAACCTGCGTCACGGACACCGGGTACGGGACTCCGCCTTCGGGAAAGACGGTCATCTCGATCTGCATCGTCGGCTGAAAGTTGACCATCGCGCCGGTCTGGGCGACTCCGACGATCGACGCGGTCGCGTCTTTGCCCGACATCGAAAGGTTGGCCGCCTGAGTCTGCGCGGCCATCATCGCGTTGGCTTCCTTCATCTTCTCCATGCCGTCTGCCATCTGCTGTCCGGGATCGAAATCCTTCTGGATCTCCTTGGACTGCTTCTGCAGCTCGTTCATGCTCTTGAAGAAGCCCATCGTTCAGCCTGCCTGGTAGAGCGCGTTGAACTGCTGGCCGACGGCGGTACCGCCCTGCATGCGCTGACCCCATCCCGCGCTCGCCGCGTCCCAATCTGCTGCTTCGATGCCCGCGGCGGCTGCCGCGGCGTGTGCCTGCGCGGGATCTGCGGCGCCGGCTCCGAGGCCTTTGCAGATTGCTGCGTACTGCTCAAGGGTGACGCCGTTGATCGGCGTGAAGTCGCCGCCGTCAGTTGCGGTGCCCGCGGCGGCTGCGGCGTTGGCGTTGGCCATCGCCTGCTGCTGAGCCTGCATCGCGGCTGCCTGCTGGGCTGCGCCCATCTCTTGGGCCTGCGCGCCCAGCTGCTGCGCCTGATTGATCATGTCGGGCGCCTGCTCGACCATGTTTTTCATGTCTTTCATCTGCTTGAACATGCCCATGAGTGGATTCCTTTGGCTAAGTGGGTTCGAGATTTCCAATGTACAGGAACTTGGTACTCAAGTAAGAGACGAACCTCGTAGGCCGGGCAGCGCCGGACCGCAGCGAAACTTGGCTCCTACACGCCCGGCCCACCGCTGCGCGCCCCTCGCGGGTCCGGCAACGGCGTGAGCACTCCGCCCAGACGCTCGCGCAAGTGCTCAAAATCAGGCGGCAGCGAGAGGTTCAGGCCAAGCTCTTCGAGCGGTTCGTCGGCGGTGAATCCCGGACCCATCGTCGCCAGCTCAAAGAGCACGCCGGAGGGCTCGCGGAAGTAGATCGACTTGAAGTAGAAGCGGTCGATCACCGGGGTTGCGTGGGTCTGCGCCGCGGCCATGTGCTTCTGCCAGCGCTCCTGATCCTCGACGTAGGTGGCGAAGGCGACGTGGTGGACGCTGCCTGCGCCCTGGATCCCGGGGGCATCCGGAGCCGGGTCGTAGACGTAGTAAGAGGAGCGCAGCTCGCCGCCGACGGTCCACTCGCCGGGCGCGTCCTGCTTGAAGCCCATCACTTCATCGAGCAGCGCTGCGCTGCGCGCCGGGTCGTCGGCGTACGCGCGCACGCCGTCAAATCCCAGGAGCGCGTGCTCGGAGGGGATGTCCGGGGCGATCGCGCTGAGCGGCGGCTGGTCGCCGGCGTAGACGCTCAGCAGGTGGCGCAGGCCCTCGGGGTCGCGGAAGGTCAGGCCGCCGTCTTCACGCGCAGTCTCGAAGCCTTCCTTGGCCAGGCGCTGCTCCCAGAAGTCAAGCGTTTCCTCGCTGGCCACGCGCCAGCCGATTGTGTGCGCCATGCCCGCTCCGGCGCGGCCCTGGGTGGCGCCGGGGTACTCGAAGAAGGTCAGGTCCATGCCCGGGTCGCCGCGTTCGTCGCCGTAGAAGAGGTGGTAGACGGTCGGGTCGTCCTGGTTGACGGTCTTCTTGACAAGCCTCAGTCCGAGCGTGCCGACGTAGAACTCAACATTCTTGCGCGCATCGCCGGTGATGGCGGTGATGTGGTGGATCCCCTCGAGTTTCATGGGGCCAAGATACGCGAAGCTTCGTAGGATCGCCTCATGCCCGCATATGACGCCTTCAAAGATCTGCCCCTGAAAATTGAGTCCTCTGAGTTCGTCCGCCATGAACTCGCCGTCTCGAGCGGTTTCGACCGCGTGACCACGGAGATCGTCCTGCACGGTCTTGGCGAGACCGGGCGCGGCGAGGACGTCACCTACGACACGCTCGACCACGATGTCCTGCAGAAGGACGCCGTGATCGATCTGAGCTTCGAGGGCCGGTTCGACGAGTTCTCAAAGCATCTTCAGACGTTGCCTCTGTGGGCTGCGCCGCCGATCAAAGATGTCTCCAGGAACTACCGGACCTGGGGCTTTGAGAGCGCGGCGCTTGACCTCGCGCTGCGCCAGAACGGGACGGACTTCGCGCGGGTGCTCGGGCGCGAGCCGCAGCCGGTGCGCTTCATTCTGTCCCTGCGACTGGGCGAGCCGCCCGAGATTTCGCGCGTGGAAAACTGGCTGAAAGTCGCGCCGTGGCTTGAGTTCAAGCTTGACGCTGAAGACTCGTGGTCTGATGCGCTCTTCGAACAGCTCGGCGAGACAGGACTGGTGCGGCAGGTTGACCTGAAGGGCTTTTATACCGACAGCCCGGTTGACAATCCGCCGACCGAGCGTATGTACCGCAACTCCGTTGAGTGCTTTCCCGGTGCCTGGATCGAGGACGCTGCGTTCACCGAGGAAACGCGGCCGATACTTGAAGCGAGCGGCGTCGTTGAGCGACTGACGTGGGACGCGCCGATGCATTCGGTTGCTGACATCGAGGCGCTCGAGTTTCCGCCACGCGGGATGAACATCAAGCCGTCGCGTTTTGGTCCGCTGAGCGAACTGCTGGCCGTGATCGAGTACTGCGACGCGCGCGACATCGAGATGTACTCGGGCGGGCAGTTTGAGCTGTCGGTCGGCCGCGCCCAGCTGCACGCGATCGCCAGCGTGTTCTTTCCCGACACGCCCAACGACGCGTCGCCGGTCCAGTACCACGGGAATGATCCGGTCGAGGGCGCGCCTGCATCGCCGTTGCCGGTACCGCCCGTCGAAGAGCGTCGCGGGTTCAGTTGGCCTTTGTGAGCAGATGCTCGTTCGTCTGCCGTGTCGACTCTGTAAATTGACCTGATGGCTCCCGGTTACGCAACATTCGAAGGGCACCGCCTCGCTTACGAGACCTATGGTCGCGGCAAGCGGGCCGTGGTGCTGATCCACGGTCTGATGATGAGCGCGCGCATGCAGGAGCCACTTGCGCTGGCACTCGCCGAGAGCGGCAATCTGGCGATCACGATCGACCTTGCCGGCCACGGCAAATCTGACCGACACCGCGACCACCTCTACAACTGGGACATTCCGCGCTACGCCGCGGCGATCGACTCGGTGCTCGAGGACCTGGACATCGCCGAGGCCGTGGTGATCGGTACGTCGCTCGGCGCGAACATTGCGCTGCAGATGGCCACCAGCAACCCCGCGCGCGTGCGCGGGCTTGTGATCGAGATGCCAGCGCTCGAGAACGCGATGATCGGCGGGCCGCTGTTCTTCACTCCTTTTGCGGCGCTTTCCCAGTGGGCCGCGCCGGTCGCTCGGGTACTCGCGGGGCTGGCACGCCTTATCCCCGAGAGGCCGCTTCCGTTCGGCGCGCTGATGTTGCTCGACCTGGTCAAGCGTGATCCGGAGTCGACCGTCGACGTCATGAAGGGTCTCTTCTACGGCCAGATTGCGCCGACTCAGCAGCAGCGCCGGGAGATCGAACAACCGACGCTTGTGATCGGTCACCGCTACGACCCGATCCACCCGTTCAACGACGCCAAAGACCTGGCGGGCCTGATCCCCGACGCGAGACTGATCGTGGCCGACTCGATCGCAGAGCTCAGGCTGACGCCCGCTCGGATCACCGGCGAAGTGACCGATTTTGTCGACCACTGCTGGTCGCCGAAGGTCGTGGGAAAAAACGGCACCGGCGCGACGCGCAAGAAGCGTCGGGCGTAGCGGGCGGGGTCATTTCCAGCCGCCGGTTTCTCCGCGATAGACGTCATCGCCGGAGAACAGGAGTTTTGCGGTTTTCAGGAGGATCTGGGCATCCAGTTTGGCGCTGCGGTGGTCGACGTACCAGACGTCCAGATCGATGCGCTCGCTCCAGGGGAGCGCGGCACGGCCGTTGACCTGGGCCCAGCCGGTTATGCCGGGCTTGACCTCAAGGCGCCGCAGCTGGTGCGCGTTGTACTTGTCGACCTGCGCGCGCACGGTCGGGCGCGGGCCGATGATGCTCATCTCGCCCTTGAGCACGTTGATCAGGTTCGGCAGTTCGTCGATCGAGAGCCTGCGCAGCAGCGCGCCCGACTTCAGAATCCGCGAGTCATTTTCGTCGACTGCAAGGCCGGCGCCCTTTGACTCGGCGTTCTTGACCATCGTGCGCAGCTTGACCAGCATGAAGTCCTGGTTGTCCTTGCCGACGCGGCGCTGGCGGAAGAATGGCGAGCCCGGCGATTCGATGACAATCCAGATGATCGCGCCGAGCAGAAGCGGGCTGGTGACCAGCAGCGCCGCGGCGGCGGCGGAGATGTCGAAGGCGCGGCGCATCCTGGGCGGGATTATCGCTTACATGAATTGATAGCAGTTGCTATACTTGGTGCATGGCGATAGTCGCCGCTCCCAATCACTTCCACACCGTCATCGAACGGCGACTCGCAGAATCTGCCGAAACTGCAGATCAGTTGCGCGCTCAGGCGCGCAAGTTGCTCGTGAACGCGGTCGCCGACGCGCATCAACTGGGCCTCACTCAGCGTGAGATTTCGGCGAACCTAGGTCGCAGCCAGCCTGAGGTCTCACGGCTGTTGAAGCTGTCGGCCCCCCGCTTCCTGCCGAAGTCAGAACTCGGCCGCAAGGTTGTCGAGCACCGGCATCTGATCCTCTCTGAAGTAGAAAACGCCGGGGCCTCGAACGTCCGCGTCTTTGGTTCGGTCGTGCGCGGTGAGGACGGGCCCAACAGCGACGTCGATCTGTTGATTGACATTCAGTCTCCCTTCACGCTCGTCGATCTCGCCCGCTTGCAGCGCGAGATTCAAGCCATTCTGGATCACGACGTCGATGTCATTCCGTCTCGCGGACTGAAGGGAAAGATTCGATCATCCGCACTTGAAGAGGCACTTGCCCTGTGACCCGTACTGACGCCGAGCGAGTTGAGATCTCTCTCGAACACATCCGAATCCTCAACAGTCATTTGAAACGGAAGGGAACGGTGGACGACGGCTTGCTCTTTGACGCCGTGTGCATGCAGTTGAGCTCGGCCATCGAAAGCGCGAACGGGATCTCCACCAAGCGTCGGGACGCGCTCTTTGGTTCCGAGTGGCCGCTGATCAAGGCGATGCGCAACTCGATCGCACACGACTACGCGTTCGTGGACGCCACAATGGTCAGCGAGAGCGCCGAGATTGAGGTGCCGAAGTTTCGATCAAAGCTCTTGGAGCTTCAGGTGCAACTGGACTCTGACTAACGAGTCCCCTCAGGCGGCGTCCACCCCTCGTCAAGAATCTGCTCGGTGCCCTTCTTCAAGTAGTCCACCAGTCCGAGCGCGACGGACGCGGTCGTCAACACGTAGTACCGCGCAATCAGGAACGGCTTGAACTTGATCAGCGGGGCGATCGCGGC
>JAEMRJ010000065.1 GCA_016463365.1 Thermoleophilaceae bacterium
CAGCAGGCGCAGCAGGCGCACCAGGCGCCGCGGGCGCCGCAGGGGCGGGGGCGGGTTATTCCGGTGAAACAGTGAGCGAGAAAGTGGCGGTGAAGCTTGAGCCGGGGTCGGCGAATGACAGGCCGGCTCCGCTCACCAGTGCGCTCGTCTGAGCGGTCATCGGCTCGATGCAGATGAACTCGCCGCCCTCGGGGCGCCAGACAACGGCCACGGGGTAGCCCGCATTGAAACTCAGCATCAGGCGCCGCCCGCCGCCGCTCAAGGAAAACACCGTGCCGTCGTCCACGCCGACGTAACCGTCATCAAACGTGCGATCACCGAGTGGGCCGGCCAGGATCGGATCGTCGACGACCTCGCCAGTAGGGATCATCCGCTCGTCGGTGACCAGACGTGCCTCCACCGGCAGATCAACAACCCACTCAGAAGCCGGCACCCCCGGCAGCTTGAAATACGGATGCCACCCGAATGCGATCGGCACCGGCAGATCGCCTGTCGGCGTCACGCGCGTCGCCACAGACAGCGTCGACCCGGCGAGCATCACCAGCTGCTCGACAACATGCGGGTAGGGAAACACAGCCAGCAGCTCCGGGTTCGCACCGAAATCCAACCGCGCGACAAACAGCGCGGACCCTTCCTCGGCATGCGTATCTGTCACTTCCCAATCGGGATTCGCGGCGAGCGCTCCGTGAATTGGCAACCCGTTCGGATCAAGCCGCAGCGGCGGCACCTGCGCGGCCGGATCAAGCGTCACGTCGGCGTACGACAGCGAGCCCAACCGATTTCCCCACGGATGCAGAAACGGGATTCCCATCGTTGATCGCCGCTGCACGTAGCGCGCAACACCGCCGCGCGGGTCAAGCAACTCTGCCCCGTCGTGCGTCATGGAGCAACAGACCATCCCGGCCCCCGGCACGAAGGTCGCCGTCACGCCCCCGGGCGAGACAAGCTCCAGGGCTTCAAACCCCTCGACACTCAGCGAGTCGATCGCGTGCGCGCTCATCGCCATATTGAAGCGCGTAATAGGCTCAAGTGATGACCCCAGGCGGCTACTTCATCAGTTTCGAAGGCATCGACCGCTCGGGCAAGAGCACTCAGGCGGCGGTGCTCGCCAGTGAACTCGGCGAGCGCGCGATGCTCGTGCGCGAGCCCGGCGGGACGATCTTCAGCGAGCGGGTTCGCGGCATCCTCAAGGACCCCGAGGTCCCGCTCAGCCCCCGCGCCGAGGCGCTGCTCTTTGCCGCGGCCCGCGCCGATCTGGTCGCCAGCGTGATCCGCCCGGCGATCGATGAGGGCAGGATCGTGATCGCCGATCGTTTCATCGATTCCTCGCTCGCCTACCAGGGCGCGGCACGCGAACTTGGCATCGAAGCGATCGCCGATCTGAACAAGTGGGCGGCCGACGGCCTGATGCCGAATCTGACGCTGCTGGTCGAGTTGGACCCGGCCATTGCGATCTCGCGCGGCGCCGAAGAGAACGACCGCTTCGAGAACGAAGGCGCCGAGCTCCAGCGCAAGGTCGCAGCTGCGTACGACGCGATCGCGACCGAAAATCCCGACCGCATCATCCGTATCGACGGCGACCGCGGCCCCGATGACGTCGCAGTCGACATCCGCAGGATCGTCTTCGACCGCCTGGGCCTGACGCTCGCGTGATCCAAGAGGTGACGCCGGCCGCGCCCCCGGCACCGCCACAACGCATCCAGTTGGTCGACGCGCTGCGCGGCTTCGCGCTGTTCGGGATCCTCGCCGTCAACATCGTCTACTTCGCCACGGCCTACGGAGCGGACACGGGTCTCGTCAATCCGCAGTCCACAAGCTGGGCAGACAGCGCGACATCCTGGATCACCGCGGCCCTCTTCGAGACGAAGTTCTACCTGCTCTTCTCGTTGCTCTTCGGCTACAGCTTCGTGCTGCAGATGCAGTCCGCCGAGCGTCAGGGCAAGCCCTTCAAACGGCGGATGTTGCGGCGCCTGATCGGCCTGTTCGTGATCGGGAGCCTGCACGCCGTCTTCCTCTGGCACGGCGACATTCTCACGCTCTATTCAGTGCTCGGTCTCCTGCTGCTGTGGTGTCGCAACATCAAGCCGCGCACGGCGATCAAGGCGGCCGTGATCACGCTTGTGGTGATCGCCGGCGGATGGATACTGAGCGCATTTCTGGTGAGCGGCGATCCGACCTTCCTCGAACTCGACTCCGACGAAGAGCGTGCGTACGCCCTCGAGATGACGGCGGCGCTGCGCGGATCTTTCGGCGAAGTGCTCAGCTTCCGCCTCACGGAACTGGCCGAATTCGTCGGCGTCATCTTCGTACTGCAGGGGCCGATCGCGTTTGCGATGTTTCTGATCGGGCTCGCGGCGGCGAAGACAGGTGTGTTCGAGTCGGTCGATCGCTACAGACCCGGATTCAAGAAGCTGCTCGCGATCGGATTGCCGATCGGACTGCTCGGCGGGATCGTGTTCGCGTGGACGACCCTCGAGGCGGGGGTTGAGAGCCCATGGGTGCTCGCGGGGCTGGGCATCACGACGCTCACCGCCCCGCTGCTGATGGGCTCGTACGTGGCGATCTTCGCGCTCAGCGCGGCAAGCCAACCTGGTCAAAAAGTGATCGCCCTGCTTGCCCCGATGGGTCGGATGGCCCTGAGCAACTACGTGCTCCAATCGATCCTGATGGGGCTGGTGTTCTTCGGCTACGGCCTCGGTCAGTTCGGTCGCCTCTCGCCCTTCGAAGTGCTTCTGGTCACGATCGCCATCTACGCAGTGCTGTTGGCATTCAGCACGCTCTGGATGCAGCGGCACGCGTACGGCCCGCTCGAATGGCTGCTGCGCGCCTTCACCAACTGGGAGCGTCCGGCATGGCGGGTGCCGGTCAGTACGATCGCCCCGTGAGCGCAGAAATCTCAACGCCCGGCACCCAAGCGCTGCTCGCCGCCACCGAGCGCCACGCCAACGCCCGCGCGCTCCTGACCTCGGCGCTGAAGACCGGCGACGCCTCGCACGCTTATCTGTTTCACGGTCCGCGCGGGGTGGGCAAGGCCGACGCCGCCCGCGCCTTCGCCGCCGCCCTGATCGCCGAGGGCGCGCGTGACGAAGCCGCCTCTTTCGGTCGCGTGATGCGCGGCTCGCACCCGGACCTGACCTGGGTCACGCCCAGCGGCGCGCACGAGATGCTGCTTGCCGACATCGCCGAGCCGGTCGTGCGCGGCGCCACGCGAACGCCGATGGAAAGCACAAAGCGCGTCTTCGTGATCGAGCGCGTCGAAACGATGTCCGATGCCGTGGCCAACTCGATGCTCAAGACGCTCGAAGAGCCCGCCGGCTACGTCCACTTCGTTCTGCTCACAGCGCAGCCCGAGCGCGTGCTCGCGACAATCGCTTCGCGCTGCCAGAGCGTGCGCTTTGACGCCGTGCCGGTCTCGGCGATCACTCAGACGCTGACCACAGAGGGGATCGATTCAGACCGCGCCGCGAGCTGCGCCGCCCTCTCCGGCGGAGACGTGGCGCTCGCCCGTGAACTCGCCGGTGCCGACGGCGACGCGATGCGCAGCGAAGCCGGCCGGATCGTCGGCTGTGCGCTCAGCGGGATCAGCGGCAGCAAGCGCCCGTGGGAGGCAGTGCTCACGCGCGCCCAGTCGGCCGGCGAATCAGAAGAACAGCGCACTCTTGACCGCCTCGCGGCAGATCTTGAAGCATTCCCGAAGGGCCGCGAGAAGTCGGCCGCCCAGAAGGAAGGCGAGCAGGCAGCCCACCGGATCGCGCGGCGCGTGCGCTCGGACTCGCTTGACAAGTCATTGCGGATCTGCTCGCTGCTGCTGCGCGACATCGCCGCTGCCGCCGGCGGCGCGCCGGACCTGATCATGGCTCGCGACCGCGCGCCTTCGATCGTGAAGTCCGCCGAGGGTCGGACGCTCGGCCCACTGATCGCGGCGGCGGAAGAGACCGAGGCCACGCGCAGGCAACTCCGCCGCAACGTCGCCGAAGAGCTCACGCTGCAGGCGCTGAGTTTCCGACTCGACCGGTTGCTCGCCGGGGTTTAGACCAGGTGGCACGCTTCGCTGCACTGCTGCGTGGGGTGAACGTCGGCCCGACCACGCGCGTGCCGATGGCCGAACTGCGCGAGCTGCTCGAGGAACTCGGCGGCAGCGATGTCGCGACGCTCCTGAACAGCGGTAACGCGGTACTTCAGATTCACGCCTCACCGAAGTCGATCGACGGCATCTTGAGCGCAGCGATGACCGAACGCTTCGGCTTTCGGGTCGATGTCGTCACTCGCACGAAGCGGCAGCTCGAGGCGGTGCTCGCGCACGATCCCTTCGGCGACCTGGTCACCGATGAGTCAAAGTCGTTCGTCTACTTCATGCCCACGCCGCCGCGCGCGGCCGCGATCAGGCCGGTGCTCGCCGCCGAGTACCCGGACGGCGAGCTCTGCGAGCTCAAGGGCCGCGAGTTCTATCTCTGGTCACCCAGTGGCGGGGCAAAGAGCAAGGCCGCCGAGGCGCTGAAGCGATCGAAGGCGGTCGAATTCTCGACCGCCCGCAACGTCCGCACCCTGCGCAAGATCCTTGAGATCCTGTAGGGGCCCCCGCAGCCAAGCGGTAAATCTTCCACAGTCTCTCCCGGCGGGACAGACTGTGGAGCGGATCGGGCTTGGGTAAGCCTTCGCCCTCAGGGGGCCGGCAGGCGCAGCCGCACCGCGAGCGCGTTGTGGTCGCTGCCGGGCAGATCGATCACGCGGAAGCTCTGCACGTCAACGCCGGGCGGCACCAGCACGTGGTCGATCACAAGGCGGCCGGTGCGCGTCACAACCCAGGTCCAGTTGAAACCATTTCCGGTCTGATCGCCGGCATCGCGATAGCCGCGGCCGAGCACAGCGCGGAAGTCGCGGTGGTCGAGCGTCGCGTTGAAGTCGCCGGCGATCACGCGGTTGCCGCGCGAAGCAGGGATCTCGCTGAGTGCCTGCCGCCATCGCGGTGTGTTGTCGATCTTCAGCGGCGGCGGCGGGTGGATGTTGCGGAAGATCATGCCGGTGCCCACGACGCGCATCTCCGGCCAGTTGCCTCCGCGCAGCCCGCTGCCCGGGATCACCTTCAGCGGCCAACGCGAGATCGTGATGTAGCCGCGCGTCCCAAATTCCGCCACGCCCGAAAAGTACGGCCGGTCCTCGAGCACACCTGCGCTGCGAATCGCAGCGAAGTTGTCCGGCGTCGCTTCCTGCAGCGCGATGATGTCGGGATCTTCCCGCTCGATCGCAGCCAGCAGCGGCCCCGGCTGCGCGGCGCCGGCCAGCAGGTTCGCGCTGAAGATCTTCACCACGCGCCCCTCGGCGGCCGGCTGATCGTTGCCGATCGCGCGCGGCAACAGAAGCGAAACGAGCACAAACGCCAACCCGAGCAACAGATACACCGTGAAGCGCGCGCGAAACACAGCAGCGATCAGAACCGGCAGCAAGAACGTCACGAGCATCTGCGGCGTGAAGGCGACCACCGGAATCAGCGGCCAGAAGTAGTCGAGCGAAAGGATTCGCACGAGCGACATGACCAGCCACGGCAGGGTCAGCAGCAACGCCAGCGCGTTGCGCCGCACAGAGTTCTTGCGTCCGAGCAAGCTCAGCAGTATGCAGCGCGCGCGGCGCTAAGTGGCCAGCAGGCCACGCGCCACCGCCTTGTCGGCCATCCGGCGGACGCCAACATCCACGCCGATCGCCGAGATCTCCGGGCGGGTCAGCCAGCGGGCCTCTGCCGCGTCGGTGGCGGGCGCGAGTTCCACAGGGTCGATCACCACGAGTGAGCGGAAATCAAAGTGCAGGTGTGATGGCAGCCCTCCGCGCGGCGCGATCCGGTGCACGTCCAGATCAAACAGCTCCGGCACTGCTCCGCCCAATGACACGCCCAGCTCTTCCTCGGCTTCGCGCGCGGCGACGGCGCAAGGATCGCTCTCGCCCGGTTCGGCGTGCCCGCCCGGCTGCACCCACAGCTTGAGATTCTTGTGGAAGATCAGCGCGGCGCGGCCGTCGCTCCCGACCACGAAGCAGCTGCCGGTGGCGTGCCCCGGATCAAAGATCTCGCGGTCAAACGGCCCGTCACCACACGGCGCGGCCAGCCAGTCCATGATTGCCAGCTGGTGCCGCCGCTCGGCCTCGTCAGCCGGCTTGTGCCGGCGCGCCTCCGCGAGCAGCGCGTCCCGGGTATGTTGAGAGGAGTCCACCACGAACGAGGAACTCTATGAGCCAGGCAACCGCCGGCGTGACCCACATGCCGATTGACGAAATGGAAGCGATCTGGGGCGGTGTCTTCAAGCGCGCACGCGGTTCGCTCGGTATCCAGGGCTTCGGTCTTGGCGTGATGGACCTGCCGCCGGACTTCGACCGCGCGCCCCGACACGTTCACTCCTTCGACGGTCAGGAAGAGGTCTACATCCCGCTCGCCGGAAGCGGCTGGTTGGACGTCGGCGCCGAGCGGGTCCACGTCGACCCCGGCGTGGCAGTGCGCGTCGGACCGAGCGCCAGCCGCACGCTGATCTCTGGCCCCGAGGGCCTGCGCACCCTGATCGTCGGCGGCACGCCCGGCCAGGCCTACCAGTCCTTCTCGCCGATGGACCTCGGCGCGCCCGACCCGATCCCCGGCGAGCTCCCGGGCATCAAGGCTGCAGTCGGCTTCGACTCCACCGAGGACTACCTCGCGGTCCCGGTCGAGGGTTGCGGCGTGATCAGCGGCGTGGTCGACGGAGTCAGCTTCTACCCGCTGGGTCGCGCGCTCGGCGTCAGCGCGTTCGGTCTGGCCGAGATCGAGATCGAGCCCAACACGGACGGCGAGAGCAACTACCCGCGCCACAACCATGCAGAAGACGGGCAGGAAGAGGTCTACGCGATCGCGCGCGGATCGGGAACCGTCGAGGCCGGAGACGAACGGGTCGAACTGAAAGCCGGCGAGATGATCAGCGTCGCCCCAGAGATCGTGCGCAAGTGGCACGCGGGCGATGAGGGCATCCGCCTGATCGCGATCGGCGCGCCTGCCGGCAAGCCCTACAAGTCAAACAACCCGACGATCCTCTAGACGCCGGCGCCGCCGCGACCGGCGCCGCCGGCAAACCGCTCGGCGCCCTTCATCGCAACTTCAAGCACCTCGAGTCCGCCATCGGCCTCGATCTTCAGGCCTTCGTCGAGCGGCATCCCGAAGCCGGCCAGCAGCGATGCCCGGTCGGCGAGCATCGTCTCGGGCGGGAACTGCGCGAGCTGTTCGGTCAGCGCAAGCGCCGCAGTCAGGTGCTCGCCCGCCGGCACGCGCCGCGTGACGAGTCCGATCTGCTCGGCCTCATCAAGCTCGACCATCCGCCCGGTCAGCACCAGATCAAGCGCGCGGCCAAGGCCCACAACGCGTGCAATCCGCTGCGTACCGCCGTCGATCAACGGCACGCCCCAGCGCCGCTCCGGGAAACCAAACGTTGTCCCTTCAGCGCAGATCCGCAGGTCGCACCACAGCGCCAGTTCAAATCCGCCGGCCAGCGCCCAGCCGGAAACGGCCGCGATCGTCGGCTTGGGGCTGGTCTGCCTGGTGAATCCCATCGGGTCTTTCCCGGCGAGGATCCGTGGGCTGTAGGAGTCCAGCGCCTTCAGGTCGGCCCCGGCGCAGAAGGCCTCGCCGCCCGCGCCGGTCAGGATCATGCAGAGCGCCTCTTCGTCGGCGACGAAACGCTCGTAGGCGGCCTCGAGCTGATCGGCGGTCGGCCCGTCAACGGCGTTGCGCCGCTCGGGACGGTTGATCGTGACGACTGCTGCTGCGCCGATGCGCTCGTAGTTCACTTCAGCCATGGCGCTGCCTAGCCACGATTCCCGGAGTAGGTCGGGTTGGTGATGCCCGTCCAGATCATCGCGATGAACAACACCAGGACGATTCGCAGCCACGTCTGCCAGTCCGATTCCCAGATCGCCAGGGCCAGCATGTAGGGCAGGGTCAAGATCCAGATCAGCACCTGCAGAGCGTCTGACTGGTCCTGCATCCAGCCCCAGATGTCGTCGAGCGTGTCGGGCGAGAAGATCATCAGGCCGAAGAAGATCAGCCACACCAGGTTGAACGGCGCCGCGGTGCTGGCTGACTTCCTCGATCTGCCTGAAGACCGTGTCACGAGCTCAAGACTATGGGAAAGTGATCACTCCGCCATCACTGGACGGGACGATGTCGAAGCTGCGGATCGCCTCGTAGCTGCCGGCCGCGTCGTCGGCGATGACCTTCAGATCGTGCGCGCCGAGGCCCATGCCGGAAGTGTTGATCGAAGTGCCCGACACGCAGTTCTGCGAGACGATCACGTTGTCAATCGCGCACCGGAATGTGAACGGCCCGGTTCCGTCGATCGAGAAGAGGACGCCGAGCGCGCTGCCCTTGATGATTGGCTGCCCCTCCGAGGGCGCGAGGATCGTCAGGACCGGATCGGCCGGCGGCGGTGGGTCCCCCACGGTCACGGCAGCCTTCAGCACGGTCACATGGCCGCGGTAGTCGGCCGCGCTGATCTCGATGTCGGCATCGCCATCGGGCAGATCGCTGAACGAGCAGCGCAGATTTCCGTTGATGATCGTGATGTTTCCCTTGACCACTCCACCCTTGCGAAGCGTGACGCTGCACTCGCCAGAGCTTGGATCGACTCCGCTGCCCAGATCCGAGACCTCAGTGAAGATGTCGAAGAACGCCGGGCGGAAGCGATTGTCGGCGAAGCCGTTGCCGTCGGAGTCGAGGTCTCCCGTGTCGACAAACCTCATCTCCGGCGGCAAGGTGTCAACAGTGAAGCCCCGCTTGACGATCGTCACCGTGCCGACGTAGTTTCGCGCGGTGATCTCCACCTCAACGTCGCCGTCCGGCAGGCCTTCAAGCGAGCAGACCACGCGGTCGGCCTGCATGACGATGATGTTGCCCTTGACCACGCCCTTGTTCACGACCTTCGCAAGGCACGAGGTGGCCGCGGGATCGACGCCGCTGCCAAGGTCCACGATTTCCGTGAAGACATCGAAGAACGAGAGGCGGAAGCGCCTGTCGGCAATGCCGTCGTCGTTGCTGTCGGCGTCCTCGGGGTTGGTGAGCGTGATCTCTGGCGGTGAGCGGTCGACGATCAGTTCGCCCTCGTCGATCCCTTCCTTCCTGACCGGATCCCAACCGCGAACGGAGACCTTGTAGCTGCCGTCGGGCACGTTCTCGAAGACGCACACGCCCTTCGACCGACCGGTGTCGCGATCGGTGACGATCTTTGCGCTGCCCTTGACCGAGCCGTCCCAGCCCTTGCGCTCGCATTCGACGGTGACCTCGCCCTGCGGGTAGTAGAGGCTGTCGTCGCTGATCTCGAAATCCATCTGAGCATCGATCGACTCTTGGACATGAAAGCGGCGCGCGGCCACATCGACCACCGGCGGCGAGCCGTCAACGATCACGCTGTGCTTGAGCACGGTCACGTGCCCGCGGTAGTCGTACGCGGTCAGCGAGACCAGGCCCGGTCCGGGCGGGGCGTCGTTGAAGCCGCAGCTGAAGCTCCCGTCGGCGAGCTTCTCGATCGAGCCGAACAGGATCGCGAGCGTCGGGTCGTTCTCGCTGGTGAGCGAGCATTCGAGCCTCCCTTCGTCCACCCCTGAGATCGCGTCGCTCGCGCTGAGCGAAACGGAGAAGTCCTGGTCGCGGAACACTGTGCCCGGCAGACTTAGAAGAGTGATCACCGGCCCCTCTGTGTCGACAGTGATCGCGGCCTTCAGCACCGTGACGTGCCCGGTGCTGTCGCTGACGCTCAGCGTCAGTTCGTGGTCGCCGTCGGGCACGGACTCAAAGCGCGCGAAGCCCTTCGAGCGACCGGAGTCCCGATCGGTGACGACCTTCGCTCTACTGACCTGGCCGGTCGAGAGTTCGGCTTCGGCCGTGATCTCGCTCTGCGGGTGGGTCAGCGTGTCGTCGGTGACGTCGAACTCGACCTCCACCTGCGGGCTGTCGAAGACGAGTTCGCCCGGCGACGAGAGCTGGACGACCGGCGCCTCGCTGTCGACGGTGTAGGACCGCTTCAGCACGGTCACGTGGCCGTCGCGGCTGGCGATCGAGAAGACGACCGTTACCGGCCCAGCGGCATTAGTGACCTCGCAGCCGAAGTAGCCGCTGCCCATGTCGCGGACGGACTTGACCTTGCCGCGAACTGCGGCGCGGGCGGCATCCGGACTCTCAAGATCGCAGCGCGCGCTTGATTCGTCAATGCCGTTGCCGCCGTCGGCCACCTGGGTCCAGACGTGGAAGTTCCAGTGCCGGAGCTCGTCGTCAGCGAAGCCATCGCCGTCGGAGTCATCATCGCGCGGATCGACGGTCGAGACGCTCGGCGGGCAGGGAATGGCCGGGTACTTGGCCGTGGTGTTTGTCTGGCCGCCGTTGTGGCCGAGGATGACGCCGCGGGCTTCGCGGGCGCTGCAACTGGCCGGCTTGCCCTTGGCCACGAAGACCGGCGCGTCGATGTCGATGTTCAGGTCGGTGAGCGGCAGCTGCGGCAGACCGTCGACCACGAAGGAAGAGCGGCCGTCAGCGCCGGTGACGAGGTCCACCGTGAAGAGCGCGACCGCGTTCTGGCTGAGGCGGATCGCGGCTCTCGGCTTGGCGCCGCGTGGGTACGAGTTGTAGATGGCACCGCTCATCGTGCCCGGGAAGCCTTCGATCCCGACGCTCAATCTGCCGAGCTGCGCCCGCTCGGGGCACGTGCTCGTGGAGACTTCAGCTGCGGTGCATGACGGGCCGCTGATCAGAGCGGTGTCGTCCCAGTCGCCGATCCCTGAGAGGTCGATTTTGGCGCCGACGCGGTGGTACTCGTGCGTGACGCCAGCCGGAGCGCGAGCGCCGGAGCCGAGCTTGGCACCGAACGACTTGGGCTGGGTCGCCTTCGTCGTTGAGTCACGGAACTCGAACCCGCCGGTGAAGATCAGCTTGTCGCAGCCGACCGCGGTGTACGGCGATGTGCGTGACTCGTTTGTGCCATCCGCGAACGTGCCCTGCGCCTGGAACCGCTGCTCTCTGCAGGAGGTCGAGTTGTAGAGCTGGTTGGCGGTCGAGTTGCGGCCGGTGAAGTTGAGGCTCATCCGCTGGATGCGCGAACGCACCGAGACGCCGAGCACCGAGACGCCGAAGTTCGCGCCGCTGATCGAGTGACGCAGCCCGCCACCGTTGGTGAACGAGACCCGATCGCGCAAGTAGATCTTGCCGGTCAGGCCGAGCGCAGAGAGCGGCGGGCGCAGAACGATTCCGAGGGAGAACTCGGAGTCGTCGGCCGGGTCGGAGATGGGGTAGATGTCGCCCTGAACGGAGACGTTGGCGCCGGCGACGTTGATGACCGTCGTGGTGTGGCCCGAGCGCGGAGTCTGGCAACGGTCGGCCTTGAAATCGGCGACCGGGCAGGCTGGCGTGGAAGAGGGGTCGTGCATCATGCCCGGCGGCAGGTCGACATAGATGCTGGTGAGCGTCTGCGTGCCCTTGGCGACGTAGGTGAAGCTGAGGTCGGTCGGTGCACCGGCCTGCGTTGTCGCGGTGCTGCTGGAGAGCGTGAAGGCCCAGGCCGAACTGGCGCAAAAAGTCATCGCCGAGCCGAGCACGGCAAGGATGACGATCAATCGAACAAAACGAACTGCACGCATGTTTCCCCCTGGAGCAATGAGCGCCCAGCCACCGAGCGTGGGCGCAAAAGTTGAAGCATCCGTGCGTGTTGATGGCCAGCAACTGAACGCCTGGCCTGGCTGCACGCGGACCCCCATCCGCCTGCCTCCCCGTTGGGGCGATCATAACGACCCGAAGCTGCGATTACAAACTTTTACGTAGTGCGTCGCTGCGAGAATCGACGGCGTGGAGAGCGTTCGCGTTGATCGGTGGCTGGTGGCTGTGCGGGTCTACAAGACGCGCGGGGATGCCACTGACGCCTGCGCTGGCGGGAAGGTGCGGGTGAACGATCGGGCGGTGAAGGCTGCATCTCCTTTGCGCGTGGGCGATCGGGTTGTCGCGCGGGTGGGGGATCGCTCGCGCGAGCTTGAGGTGGTTCGGTTGATCGAGAAGAGGGTGGGAGCGGCCGTTGCGGCCGAGTGCTTTGTTGACCACTCAGAGCCGGTCGAACCCCGCCGCCGCGAGTTCGTTCCGCGAGTAGCCGAGCGCGAAGCCGGCGCCGGTCGACCGACCAAGCGCGACCGCCGGAACATGGAGAAGTTTCGCGGGCGCTGACGGGCGATTACTATTTGCCCTGCGCTTGGGGATTGGCGATGATTGCCGATACCTCTGGTCACGCGCCGACGTAGCTCAGTTGGTAGAGCACTTCACTCG
>JAEMRJ010000066.1 GCA_016463365.1 Thermoleophilaceae bacterium
GCGATGTCGTGCATCACGTAGACGCGCTCGATGCCGGCGCAGGTCTGGCCCATGTTGGCGAATCCGCCCCAGGCTGCTCCGCCGACCGCGTGGTCGAGGTTGGCGTCAGACAGAACGATCATCGGGTCCTTGCCGCCGAGCTCCAGAGTGATTCCCTTGAGCTGCTTGGCGCAGTCCTGGGCGATCGAACGACCGACCTCTACTGAACCCGTGAAGAAGATCTTGCCCACGCCCGGGTCGTCGACCATCGCCTGGCCGACGCGGCCGCCGCCGTGCACGGTGCGCATCAGGCCCTCGGGAAGTCCGGCCTCGTCGAACACTTCCTGGATCATCTGACCGATCAGGCAGGTCAGCGACGCCGGCTTGAAGATGACGCCGTTGCCGGCCATCAGGGCGGTTGCGATCTCGTCGAGTGCGAGCAGCCACGGGTAGTTCCACGGGCTGATCACGCCGATCACGCCGATCGGCTGGTAGTGGAACTTCATCTTGCGCGTCTTCAGGAACAGCTGCTCAGAAGGGATCTTCTCGTCGCTGAGCACCTTCGCGGCGTTGTCGGCGGTCCACCCCAGACCGTCGACCGTTGAAAGAACTTCCATCGAGTACGACTCGGTCAGCACCTTGCCCTGCTCGGCCGTGATCAGCTTTGCGATCTCGTCCTTGCGCTCGACGATCACGTCGACGGCGCGGCGCACGTAGCGCGCGCGGTCATCAAATGACATCGCTGCCCAGAACGGCTGTACCTGCTTGATCTCCTGCACAACCGCGCCGACCTGCTCCGGCGTGATCGTGGGGACCGTCCCGACGAGTTCGCCGGTTGCGGGGTTGAAGCTTTCAAGTGTTCCGGTCGGGGCCGTGGCCTCGCTGAATGCGTGCCTGGGGGCTGAGGGTGCGATGGTGGGTTCCATGACCTGCATCCTAACGGCGATGCGGGTATTTCGCACGCATCGTCTAACTGGCGCTGCCGCGCGCGACCTGCGCGGCCCGCACCAGGCGGACGATCTCCGGGTCTGCCTTCTCGGGCGAACCACTGTCAAACGGCGGCTGCGGGTCGTATTCGATGTACAGCTGGATCGCCTGTGCGAGGTCGTCGCCGTGAATCTTCCGCGCGAGTTCGAGCGCCATGTCTATTCCGGAGGAGACGCCGGCGGCGGTGACGTACTTGTCGCTGAAGACAACTCGCTCCGAGGTCGGGTTGGCACCGAGCTTTTCGAGCAGGTCGCGAACCATCCAGTGCGTGGTTGCCGGGCGGCCGTCGAGCAGCCCAGCTGCGGCGAGCACGAGCGAGCCGGTGCAGACCGAAGTCGTCCACGTGGTGGTGTGGTCGATCTTGCGAACCCACTCGAGTGTCGGCTCGTGCTTGATCAGTCGGCGCGTGCCGTGGCCGCCCGGGACGAGCAGGATGTCAGCGGTTTCCACCTCGTCGTACCTGGCAGCCACATCAATCTTGATGCCCGTGCTCTCAGCGGTGATCGAATCGTCCGGGGTGACGTAGACGAACTCGACCTCCGGGAAATTGCCCAGGACCTCGAGCGGGCCGAAGAGATCCAGTGCCGTCAACCCGTCGAAGACGAGCGCGGCGATCTTCACAGTCCGACCAGCTTCTCCGACTCGGTCCAGAGTGCGTCCTGAATCGATTCGCTTCTGGCCTGCTTGTTCTCGCGTCCGTTCGCCTTGTGGCGCATGAAGAAGACGCCGTTGACTGCTTCGCGCGGTTCGCGGCTGACGAGGTCGATGATCGGCGTCGCGCCCTGTTCATTGCTGATCATGATGCGGTTGGACACGGGATTGTTGTAGGCCATCCGCACGAACAAGGAGTCGCGGCCGAACTCGCTCTGCACGATGCCCGGGTGCAGCGCTGCAGAGATGAAGTTCTCGTCAGCCCACTTACGCGCGATCCCGCGGGTGAAGAGGATGTTCATCAGCTTGCTCGTGCCGTAGGCGAGGTTCTCGAGCTTGTGACTGTCGAGGTGGCCCATGAAGACGTGGCCCCAGTTGTTGGCCATGCTTGAGGTGTTGATGATTCTCCGCTCGTCGCTGTTGAGCAGATTCGGCTTCAGGAGGTTGGTGAGCAGGAATGGTGAGAGGTGGTTGATCTGGAAGTTGGGTTCGTGGTTGTCCTTGGTCTTGTGCCTCACCTTGAAGATCCCGCCGGCATTGTTTGCCAGCACGTCGATTTTCGGTGCGACTGCGGCGATCTCTTCGGCCAGGCGGCGGACCTGCGCGAACTCGGCGAAGTCTGCGATCAGCAGCGGACTCCCGAGTTCGTCGGCAACACGCTTGGTCTTCTCGGGATTGCGGCCGGTGATGATCACATTGGCGCCCTGGTCTTTGAGGGCGCGCGCGGCGACGGCGCCGATGCCGTCGCTCGCTCCGGTGATGACGATCGTCTTGCCTTCGACGCTTGCGTTGCTCAACTTTTCCTTCTTTCTCTGGCGGCACGGAGGCGCTCGGCCATTGCGGCCTCGTGGCCGCGGTCGCTTGGAGAATAGAACTGCTCATTCACGCTTTCGGGCAGCAGGCGCTGGGCGCTCAGCTGATCGGGGCGGTCGTGCGGATAGTCGTAGTCCTCGCCCTGACCGAGCTCCTCGGCGCCGGGGACGTTGCTGTCCTGAATTGATCGCGGCGGCGCGGCGAGTCCGTTCTTTCGGACGTGGCTCGCGGCGGCGTCGCCGGCCAGATAGGCGCGGTTCGAGCGCGGCGCGAGTGCCAGGTACGTCGCTGCCTGGCTGAGGTTGATGCGCGCCTCGGGCAGGCCGACGTAGTCGAGCGCCTGGGCCGCTGCCATCGCCAGCGGCAGCGCCTGCGGGTCGGCGTTGCCGACGTCCTCGCTGGCGAAGATCACCATGCGGCGGGCGATGAACTTGGGGTCCTCGCCGCCTTCGAGCATCGCGTGCATGTAATAGAGCGCGGCGTCGGGGTCGCTGCCGCGCATCGACTTGATGAACGCCGACGCGTAGTTGTAGTGCTTGTCTCCGCCCTTGTCGTAGAGCACCGCGCGCTGCTGCATCGCGTCTTCGGCGCGGGTGAGATCGATCGTTGTTGCGTTCTGGGCCTGGGCTGCCTGGGCCGCTGTTTCGAGCGCGGTCAGTGCGGTGCGGGCGTCGCCGGAAGAACGTTTGGCGACCAGGTCAAGAGCCTCGGGGGCGATTTCGTAGGTGCCTTTCAGCCCGCGCGGGTCGGTGATCGCCTTTTCGAGCAGACTGCGGACATCTCTTTCGGTGAGCGGCTCGAGGACGTAGAGCCTCGTGCGGCTGAGCAGCGCGCCGTTGACCTCGAAGTACGGATTTTCGGTGGTCGCGCCGATCAGGATGATCGCGCCGTCTTCGACCGCCGGCAGCAGCGCGTCCTGTTGAGCCTTGTTGAAGCGGTGGATCTCGTCCAGGAAGTAGATCGTGCGGCGGTTGTTGATCTTCAGCCGCTCGCGGGCGGCGGCGATTGCCTTGACGGCGTCGGGTCGGCCGACGACGACGGCGCTGTGTTCTTCGATGTGGGCGTCGGCGGCCTGGGCGACCAGGCGGGCGATGGTCGTCTTGCCCGTACCCGGCGGGCCGTAGAGGATCATCGAATGTGGGGCCTTGCCGGTCAGCGCCTCATGCAGCGCCTGGCCGGGCTGGAGCAGGTGCGACTGCCCGACCAGATCGTCGATTGACCGCGGCCGCATGCGCGCGGCCAGGGGCTCCGCGCCGGTGCTGGTCGCAGCGCCGGTCTGCGGCGGCTGAGCTTCAAATAGTTGATCCGGAGTCATGCGTACCCCCTGATTCAACCGAAGTCAAAGGTCAACCAGTCCATCCCAAGCCAAAAAGTGCTGCAAGGTTGCAGCTTTGCAGCGCTGCAAGGTTGCAGCTTTGCAGCAAGAAACCGCTCAGGTAAGGGCTTTCTCTCGGGAGAGGTTCAGCCACTCTCCGATTGCTGGGAAGGCGAGCTCGACTTCGCGGGATTCCGCTGCGGCGCGCAGGCGGGCCTCGGCGTCGGGGATCGGGCGGTAGAGCTGTTCGTGCTCGTAGGTGCGGGTGAAGTGCATCGGTAGGAGCCGGCCCGCGCCCAGGGCGTAGGCGGCGTCGACTGCCTGCTCCGGCGTGAGATCGACCGGCCAGTCGACGGGCGGCTGGTTGAACGGGAACTCGATCGAGACTCCGTTTGCGGCCAGGCACACGACGTCGGGCGCCCCGTGCTCGGCGGCGATGTCCCACCAGTAGGCGTGCCACATCGTGTCGCCGCAGTGCAGCACGGATTCGTCGCCGGCCGACACAAGCCAGGCCACCTGCTCGGCGCCCACGCCATCGACTGACTTGCACGCGGTTGCCGTCAACGTGCCGATTTGCAGGGATTCTCCGGCAGAAAGCGTCAGGCGATCGACTCGGAGCGCGGTCAGCTCATCCTCGTACTGACCAACCGCAAACTGCTGCATCGGCGAATTGAAACGGTTGCGCTCAGGGCCGGCGACCACTCCACCGGGCTCAACCGCTGCGGCGATCGCCTCAGGATCGGCGTGATCGCGGTGAAGGTGGGTGAGCAGCGCAGCATCGAGCGAGCCCGGCTCAAGTCGCACAAGTTCATCGCGGAACTCTTCCTCGCCCCAGAACTCTTCAAAGAATCCCAGCGTCGCGATGTAGTCAATCGCCAGCCGAGAACCCTCATGTTCGATCTCCACTCCAGCCCAACCAAGTCGTCGAATGCGCATAACCAAGCCTCATTTCATCAATTAGCGTACGAGCGTGCGCTAAACTATCAGGCAATGGCGAGAAAGTCAAGAGAAGAAGCTGAGCGCACGCGCGCCGCGGTGATCGACAGTGCATTTGCGCTCGGCGCGGCGGAAGGCCTTGAGAACCTGAGCATCGCCCGTATCGCCGATCACCTTTCGATGAGCAAGAGCGGCGTCGCAGGCCACTTCGACAGCAAGTCCGACCTGCAGCTCGCCGCCGTGAACCACGCGATGAGCGATTTCATGGCCAACGTCTGGGCGCCCAACGCCAGCTTCAAGCCGGGCAGGCGCCGCCTGCGCGCGGTGATGATCAGCTGGCTCGCGTATTCACAGAGCCGCCACGACTACGGCGGCTGCTTCATCACTGCCGCGTCGATCGAGTTCGATGACCGGCCAGGTCCCGTGCGCGACCGGCTTCAAGAAGGCTGGCGCTCGTGGATGAACCTGCTTGCAACCGACGCAAAGGTCGATGGCATGAACGGAGCGCGGACGGTTTTCAAGCTCCACGCCCTTGTCACCGAGGCGATGTGGATGAATCAACTCTTCGGCGACGATCGGGGTTGGAAGATCGCCCGCGCCGAGGTCGACGAGATCCTCAGCTAGAAAAGCCCTGACTGGCCCGGCCCGGGCCGCGGCGGCTCATCCGGGTTGCCGGCGGGAACTTCGCGTGGCGGCGGCACCATGCGCGCTGCCTCCATCCCGTCCAGCGGATCGGCGTAGTCGCCGGCGAAGGTCGCCGGCGAAGGCGCTGAGGCAGCTGTCTCCGACGAGTCGGCGAATTCGGCGGGGAGGTCGTCCCCTCCGGTACCGCTCAGCGTCAAGCCATCCGGCCCGCCGGAAATCCCGCCCGATCGAGCACGCAGCTGATCGCGCCCCGTCTCGCGCACCTTCTCAACCAGCGAAGGCAGCTGAGCAAAATCGGCAAACACGGTCGACCGCAGCCCGCCGTTGTAGAGCGCGGCGGCCGGGTGGTACACCGGCAGATAGACCTGCCCGTCCTTCAGACGGGCCTCGCCGTGAATCTCTGAAATGCGCCGGCCAGGCAGAAACCGCTCCATCGCATGACGACCCAGAAGCACGATCACGTCCGGGTCGACGGCAGAAATCTGCTCCTCAAGCCACGGCCAGTGGTGCGCGGCCTCATCTGGAAGCGGATCGCGATTGCCCGGAGGACGGGCTTTCAGTACGTTGGCGACAAAAACGGACTCGCGCGAGAGCGACACCGATGCCAGCAGCTCATCGAGCAATTTGCCGGCCGCACCGACGAACGGAATGCCCTGTGCGTCCTCGTTCTTGCCCGGCGCCTCGCCGATCAGCATCACGGCAGCCGAAGGATCGCCGTTGCCCGGCACCAGCTGCGTACAGGTGGTGCACGGCTCGAATCCACACGCCTCAGACTTGTGCGCGAGGATTTCAGCCGAGATTTCTTCGATCGAACGTGCCATCAGACTCGGTTCAACCTACCGGAGCGTCGGTTACTTGCGGTCAATTGTGCTTCAAGACGTCGCAAACGGCAAGGCCCGTTGCCGATAGATTGAACTCGTGAATTCCTCAGATCCCACGTCGGCCAGGCCCGGGAAGCACGAGTTGTTGACGCTTGTCGCGCTGTTCCTCAGCGGCAGTTGCGCGATCATGGCGACCGTGGTTCCGTTCGCATTCTTCGGGGCGGCGCTTCTTATGGCAGTTGGGCTGGTCGGACTGTGGCGTTCCGAAAGTTGGTCCTTCAACGCCAAAGCCTTCTCGACCGTGTTCCTGCTGCTCCTCTACGTCGGCCTGGCGATCATGGCAACTATTTCGCTCACGATCGGTATTGAGCCGGCGGCGATCAGATTTCTGTACCACGCGGCGATCCTCGCGATGGTTTTCGGCGTCCCAGCCGGAATCGGAGCGTGGATGTTTCTGCTGCTCAAAACCCTGCTTGCCCGCGCGAGCACTGACGCTGGCCACGACAGGCCCGCGGCCGCGTAGGCGATGTCGCTCGACACCGCTCGCCTGGAGCAGACCTCAACAGAGCTGCTCCAGCAACTGATCCGCTTCAACACCGTCAACCCGCCGGGCGATGAGGCCGTCGCCCAGGCATTCATCCAGGGACTGCTCGAAGAGAACGGCTTCACGGTCGAGCTCCTCGCCCGCGACCCCAAGCGCCCGAATCTCGTCGCGACGCTCGAGGCCCCGTCAAAACAGGACGGACCGACGCTCGCGCTGCTGACGCACATCGACACGGTGCTCGCCAATCCCGACGAGTGGCAGGTCGACCCCTGGAGCGGCGAGATCCGCGACGGCTGCATCTGGGGCCGCGGCGCGCAGGACATGAAAGGGCAGGCCGCTGCGGAGCTGGCCGCATCGATCGAGCTGGTCAAGGCCGGTTGGCGCCCGGAATCGGGCGCACTGAAGATCATCGTCACCGCCGACGAAGAGGCAGGCGGCGGCTACGGCGCGCGCTGGCTCTGCGAGAACCACCCAGAAGTGGTGCGCTGCGACTACGCCCTCAACGAAGGCGGCGGCAACCAGTTCGTCTACAACGGCCGGCGCTACTTCCGCGTGGGCTGCGCCGAGAAGGGCCCCTGCCGCTTCAAGGTCACCACCCACGGCGCGGCCGGCCACGCGTCGATGCCGCGCCTCGGCGAGAACGCATTGCTCAAGCTTGCTCCGCTGATCGAGAAGCTCGCCGGTCGACAGCCCGACTACGACCTGACAGCAGAGCCGCGGGCGATCCTCACTGCACTGCTCGGAACCGACCCCGGCGAGAACCCGTCCCAGGCCGAACTTGAAGAGATGCTCTCCGAGATCCGCGCTGTCGACGAGCGTCTCTTCGCCCTGCTCGAACCGACGATGGGCGTGTCGATGACGCCGACGATCGTCAGGGCTTCCGAGAAGATCAATGTCATCCCTGACCGCGCGTCGGTGTGGGTCGACTGCCGCGTCCCGCCCGGCCACGGCGCCGAGCTCGCAGAGCAGCGCGCCCGCGAGATGCTCGGCGGCGGCGACTACGAGATCAAGTTCTCCGAGGCCGCGATCGGCAACGGTTCGCCTCACGAGACCAAACTGATGGATCTGATCAAGAACTGGATCGGCAAGGTCGACCCCGATGCCGTGGCGCTACCGAGCGTGCTGCCCGGCTTCACCGATTCGCGTTGGTTCCGCGAAGTGTTCCCGGACGTGATCGCATACGGATTCTTCCCGCAGATCGAAATGGAGATGTACGACTCGGATCCGCTCATGCACGCCGCCGACGAGCGCATTCCGGTACAGGATCTGACGCTCGCGACGGAGTTCTTCGCGGACGTCGTACCGGCTCTGTTGGGCTGACCCGCTCGCCGCTCACGTAGGGTGGAGAGACGATGGGCGAGGCAAGGACGACCAACGGCGACCGTTTGCGGATGGGCGGCATGGCGCTCGAGAACGGGCTGCTTGTCTACGGCCCGACGATGTGGGCCGCCGCCGTGCGAGACAAGCACGACCAGATCATCGTCAAGAGCGGCAAGGTGCCACGCCTGCGCGGTCCGCTGGACAGCGTTCCCGGTGTGCGCGGCGTGATGCGTCTCGCGGAGTCGATGATCGTTGTCCCGATGGTGCGGTTGCGGCTCCGGCAGGCACGTCTTCCCTTTGAGAACGCGAAGGTCGTCGGCGTGGCTGCAACGACGATGGCCATCAGCATGGCTGTGCGGCAGCGCGGCAAGCGCGGCGTCGGCTCTGAAGCTGCGCTCGCCGTGCTTGGCATGGCGCCGGCGCTGATCAGCCTGAAGGCCGGCGAGACGGCGCAGTACCACGGCGTCGAACACAAGGCGATCGCCGCATACGAGCTGGGCGGAGACCCGACCGACCCGGACGTGATCGAGGCGGCAGCCAAAGAGCACGAACGCTGCGGCTCGCATCTGGTCGCCCCGATGATGATCGCGGGCATCGCCGGCGACGCGCTGATGCGCCAGGTGGTCGAAAGGCCGGGGCCGGTGGCGCAGGTTGGCGTGGGACTTGCGGGTGCTGCCACTTCAATCGAAATGTTCGCCTATGCCGAGCGCCATCCCGGCAGCACCTTTGCGAAGCTGTTCCGCGCACCGGGCTACAAACTTCAGGAAGCGATCGGCACGCGCGAGCCGACGCCGAAACAGATCGACGTCGGCCGCGCAGCGATCGAACGCCTGCTCCGGGCCGAGGGGATTGACCCGGCGGCGTAAGCCTCAGTTGCTGCGCACGAAGTTGCCGTGAAAACCCGGCGGTACTGCGCGTGAAATCTCAGCTCGCGCCAGTTCGGTCATGTCGCGGGCGTCGAGCACGAGCAGCATCGAGCGCCCGAGCGTCCCGTCGAGCGTCAGCGAAAGCAGCACGCCGTCGTCCTCCGATCTGGCATCGGGCGAGGCCACGAACACAGGCTCGCCGACCAGGCAGTTTTCCTCCTGCCAGACCGTCGAGGTGCCCTGGGCAGCGTCGATCTTCACGAGGCGGTCGAACGGCACGCCCGCACCAGGGCCCATGCCGACGCCGTACACATACGCGTAAGGCCGGCAGTTGTGCTCCTTGTAGTTGATTCTCGGCAGCTCGATCGGTTCGTCGCTGACGCGGTGCTCCTCTGCGCGCTCGGCGCCGGGCTTCAGGCGGTAGCGGTGGAGGTACGCACCGGCGTCCTCGGGGTACTCGCCCTTGCGAATCGTTTCGAGGTAGAGGTTTTCGACGATCGACGCGTCATCAAAGCGGCAGAGGTCCACGACGACGTCTTCGCCCTCTTCCCATGCGTTGACGTGGTGGAAGCAGAAGCCGGGTTCAGCGGTCCACTCGCCACCGATCTCGCCGGTTTCACGGTCAATCAGCGTGATCCGCGTTCCCTCTTCGGGCTTGAAGGCAAAATTCTCGATGAACGGCCGCCCGGTGCGCAGAATGTCGAGCGGGTTGACGCTGAACGGAAATTCCGTGAAGATCAGCCAGCGGCCGCTCATTCCGAACGAGTGTTGGTAGGTGGGGTGGCGGCGTGCGAGTCTGGCGATGCGCTTCTGCGCCAGCGTGCTCGGCTCCAGCCTGAAGAAACTCTGCGAGGAGCGCGCGCCGAAGCTGCATGAGAGGTTGATCATCCCGCCGCTGGCGCCGTCCAGGTGTGGGTGCGCGGTGGCAAACAGATCGGGATTCTCATAGGCGACGCCGATCGTCTCCAGCGTCTGCGGGTCGAACTCATAGGCCATCGGTGTCTCGCTGAGCGCGATGTACTGCTCGCCGAACTTGAAGGCGTTGATCGCCGGGTTGTCAGTCAGCTGAGGGCGAAAGATCGACTGGATGCGCTGGAAGCGCGTGCGGCAGGGGTCGCTTGCGAACTCGCTCAGCTTGAGCTTGCCGGAGTCGCGGAACTCCTTGTAGGCGCGGCTCTCGATGAAGCGGTTCATGTAGTGGACACGGCCGCCGTCGATCTCGAAGCTGTGCACCATCGACATGCCGTCGAACCAGTGGTTGACCTCGGTGCCGTCAAATTTCCACCGACCCGGACCGTTGCGCAGCAACTGACCTGACAACCACGCGGGGAGCTCGCCGCGGACCGGAAGCTCCGTGCGCTGGGGCATGTCTGGTTGGGACTCGAAGGCCAGATCGATCGCGTGCTGGCTCTGGCCGGGGGCCGTCGTCACTGTCATCGGGGCGCTCCTCAATAGTGCAAAATGAACGATGCGAGTGGAATCGTACCGGATTTTTAGCCATAATGCAAGCAGGCCCATGGCTCCGCGTAAATTGACAACCGCGTCCTACCTCGTGCTCGGCATGGTCGAGATGATCCAGCCGGTCACGCCGTATGAGCTGAAGGCCTTCGCCGCGCAGAGCGTGATCAACTTCTGGTCGCTCCCGCACACGCAGATCTACACACAGTGTGACCGGCTGCTTGAAGACGGCTACCTCTCCGAAAAGCGCGAGAAGACCGGCCGCCGCCGTCGCAGTTTCTCGATCACCCGCGAGGGTGCAAAAGCGCTGAAGCTCTGGCGGGAGGAGCCGGCTGACGCGCCAATCGAACTGCGCGACCTTTCGATCCTGAAACTGTTTTTCGGTGCCGACCCGCAGGCGTTGGCAGCCGACCAGCTCGCCTCCCACGAGGCCAAGCTCGAGGAATACCTCGCGGTGCGCAAGGCCGGCGTGCCATCTGAGGGCGTCGGTCGCTCGCTGGAGGCCGGCATCACCCACGAGCGCGAGTTCGTGCGGTTCTGGAAGACGCAGCTCAAGGCCTGAATCTCCTGCGCATGATCTAGGCTTGCGCCCGCCTATGTTCAAAGAAATTGACCACATCGGGATCGCTGTCGAGGACATCGACGCGACCCTCGAGATCTACAACGAAAAATTCGCGATGGCAGTCCAGTACCGCGAGGTCGTCGAGTCGCAGGGTGTCGAAGCCGTGTTGCTCGAGGTAGGCGGAGGCCACGTCGAGCTGCTCCGCCCGCTCGGGCCGGACACGCCGGTCGGCAAGTTCGTCGAGAAGCGCGGCCTTGGCATGCACCACGTTGCCTATCGCGTCGACGACGTGCAGGCCGAGCTCGACCGGTTGAAGGCTCTGGGCGTCGAACTGATCGACGAGACCCCGCGCATCGGCATCCGCAACAGCACCGTTGCCTTCGTGCACCCGCAGGCGGCCGGCTTCGTGCTGACCGAGCTGGTCACGCCGGCGGACGACCACTGATTCACCTACAAGCGAGAGGAACGAGCAAGATGGCTTCAGAGGACAGGAAGACGATCGGCCTCGGGCTCGTGGGCGGCGCCGCCGCTCAGCTGAAGCTTGAGCAGAAGGACCTGGACAAGCTCGTCGCCGCGATCGAGGCCGAAGAGAAGTGGGTCAAGGTCAACGACGAGAAGCGCATCGTGCACCTGCGTGCCGACCACGTCGAGTTCTACTCGCTCGAGTCGGATGACAAAGAGGATCGTCGCGCGGGCTTCTAGCCACGCGCGCCGTTTGTGGGCGCCTTGCAATACCGATCGATCTGGAAGCCGCTCGACAAGCTGGAGTTGCCGCTGCTCAAGTGGGTCGAGCGCGTGCGTGCCGGTGGGGTGATCGAGCGGGCGACGCGTGTGATCACGGAGTCGGGCCAGCACGGGGCAGTCTGGTTTGCGATTGCGGGAGTGGCGGCCAGCCGTGACGAGCAGCGTCGCGACCGCTGGATCGGGGCTGGGGTGAAAGTCGCCGGCGTGTACGCCGCGACCACTGCGTTGAAGTTGATCGCCAGACGTCAGCGCCCGCCGATCGCCGCCCTGGGCACGCCCACTGCGCTCAGCTTTCCCTCATCGCACGCCACAACTTCGTTTGCCGCCGCGCGACTCTTCAGCGAAATCGCGCCGGGGGCGCGGCCGCTCTTCTACTTCGCCGCGGTGAACGTGACGGGCTCGCGCCTGCATTTCTGCGTCCACTACCCCAGCGACCTGATTGCCGGTGCGGTACTCGGCGATCTCGCCGCCCGCGCCATCTCACCGAACCGATGAACAAGCCGTTCCGTTCAGGGACCCCGGCGTTTGTGCGCGCTACCGTCCCGCGCGTTATGAATAAGGGCAAAAAGGCGGCGCACCAGTGGCGATGAAGGTCGGAATCGTCGGCATGCCCAACGCGGGCAAGTCCTCGCTCTTCAACGCGCTGAC
>JAEMRJ010000067.1 GCA_016463365.1 Thermoleophilaceae bacterium
CCGGCATCCCAGTCCTGCTCAAAGATGTCGACCAGAAGTTCGTCGACCACGGAATCGACAAGGCGACCGAGCTGCTCGATCGCGCGCTGGCCAAAGAGAAGATCGATGAGGCCGGCAAGGCCGCAGTTCTCGGCCTGATCACGGGCACGCTCGATTACGACGGCTTCGGTGAAGTCGACTTCGTGATCGAGGCCGTGCCCGAGCGCATGGCAATCAAGCAGAGCGTCTTTGCGGACCTTGACGCCGCAACTCCCGGCCACGCGATCCTGGCCAGCAACACGAGCGCGCTGAGCATCGACGAGATCGGCGCAGCCACGACGCGCCCCGACAAGGTCGTCGGATTCCACTTCTTCTACCCGGCGAGCTTCAGCAAACTCGTCGAGGTCATCGAGGGCGCGTCAACTTCGCCCGAGACCAGCATCGCCGCCGCGAACTTCGCCCAGAAGATCAAGAAGTCGCCGATCACCTGCGCCGACGCGCCGGGCTTCGTCGTCAACCGCATCCTCACAGCGAGTCTCGGCGAGATGTTCCGCGCGGCCGACGAGCATGACCTTTCGCCGGCCCAGATGGACGCCGCGGTCGTCAGCCTGAAGACCGCGCCTGCCGGCCCGGCCACGCTGACCGACACGCTCGGTCTGGACACGGTGCTGCACGTGATGGAGCACCTCAACGCCGAGCTCGGCGACACCTTCTACGTCGCGCCCAAGCTGAAGGAACTGGTCGAAGCCGGAAAGCTCGGCGCCAAGACCGGCAGCGGCTTCTACGACCCGGCCGGACAGCCGGGCGAGCTGCCGGAAGTCGACGGCGCACTGGCCGGCGAACTCGCCCTGCGCAGCGGCCTGCGCGCGCTGGTCGAGTCAGTTCTGATCGTCGAAGAGGCGGTTGGCAATGCCCGCGAGGTCGACCTCGGAATGATGATGGGCGCGGGAATCGTCCCCGGACCGCTCGCTCAGGCCGACGCGATGGGCCTTGACAACGCTCTGGCGGCTCTCAAACACGCCGAGACGCAGTGGGGCGAGGGCTTTGCCCCGCCGACCCTGCTCAAGCGCCTGGTCGCTCAGGGCCGCACAGGAAAGGCCGCAGGGCAGGGCTTCTTCGCCTACCCGCAGCCCGCAGAGGGCGAGCAGGCCGAGGTCGTGCTGTTTGAGAAGCGCGGCCCGGTCGGAATCGCATGGCTGAAGGCCAAGCCGGTGAACCCGATCTCGCAGGAGCTCGTCCGCGATCTCGAAACCGTCTACGACCGCGCAGAATCCGACCCCGAGATCAAGAGCCTCGTGATCGCCAGCGCGAACACGGCGATCTTCAGCGCTGGCGCAAACCTCAAGGCATTCGCGGGCTACACCCCCGAGGATGTCGGCAACGCGATCGACGCGACCAACGCGATCTTCCGCAAAGTCGAGACCGGGCGCCTGGTCACGATTGCCGCAGTGAACGGCGGAGCATTCGGCGGCGGTTGCGAACTCTCGATGAGCTGCAACGTGCGCCTCGCCGGTGAGTCGGCGACCTTCGGTCAGCCAGAGATCAACCTGGGCATCATCCCGGGCTTTGGCGGCTCGCAGCGCATGCCGCGCCTGGTCGGCATGGCTGCTGCGTTCGAGATCATCGCCGGCGGCGAGAACATCTCCGCGTGGCGCGCCCTGGAGATCGGCCTGGTCAGCGATGTGTTGCCAGACCACGAGCTCTTCGACGCCGCAATCGCGCTCGGCGAGCAGCTGGCCGCGCAGCCTCAGGCGGCGATCGCCCAGATCAAGGATCTGCTCGACGACCCGACGCTCGAGGCCGGCATCCAGCGCGAGCGCGACGCGTTCGTGGCAGCCGTGGATTCGCCCGACGGTCGCGAGGGCGTGGCAGCGTTTCTACAGAAGCGCGCTCCCAAGTTCACGCAATGAGCCCGAGCGACTCCGTCGCCACGCTCGCCCAGGCCCTCGTCAATGCCCGTAGCGCCGTCGTACTGACGGGCGCGGGCGTTTCCGTGCCCAGCGGCATCCCCGACTTCCGCACGCCGGAGACGGGCATGTGGGCCAACGTGGACCCGATGGAGGTCGCCCACATCGACACCTTCACCTACGACCCCGAGCGCTTCTGGTCGTTCTACGGCGAGCGCTTTGCCTCATTGGGCGACAAACGCCCCAACGGGGCGCACGAGGTGCTCGTTGAGCTGGAGAGGCGCGGCCTGATCGATGCCGTGGTCACCCAGAACATCGACCGGCTCCACCACATGGCCGGCACGAAGGACCTGATCGAGGTTCACGGCTCGATCGAGACCTCGCGGTGTCTTGCCTGCGGCGCCGAGTATGAACTCGAGTGGGTGCGCGATCAGGCCGCCGAACACGGCGTCCCGCGCTGCACCGAGTGCGAGACCAGGCCCGCGCTCAAGCCCGACGTCGTGCTCTTTGGCGAGATGCTCCCCGAGCTGTCAATTCAGCGCGCCTTCGAGCTTGCCGGCGCCGCCGACCTGCTGATCGCCGTGGGCAGCTCGCTTGTGGTGCATCCGGTCGCGGGGCTGCCCACGATCACGCTCAGGAGCGGGGGAGAGGTCGCGCTGATCACAAACGGCCCGACGCCGTTTGACGGCGAAGCGTTCGTGAAGCTCGAAGGCGATGTCGAGGAAGAACTGACCGCGCTGCTGGCCGCGGTCGATCAGCTTCCCTAGTCCTTCGCCTTGACCTTCTTGTTGACCTTGATCGCGTAGGCCGAAGGCTGGGTCGGGACTTCGGGGTTCTCGATCTTGCCGATGTGGTCGAAGACGCGGTACCAGTCCTTCTTGGAGATGCGTGATCCCTGGCTGCCCCTGGCGACCTTGCCGTTGCGGTTGATCGAACCGCCGGGGCGGAAGCCCACGTGAATGTGGTCTGCGTGGTTGCCCATCGCGAGCGTTGCGCCGCCGATGTCAAAGAGCGAGATGATCTGGTGCGGCTCGAGCACGCCCTGGAGGGTCATGATCTTGCGCACGACGTCTTCCATCAGGCCGCCCGGTGCGTTGTTGCTGATCATCGCCTTGCCGTTGATGGCAGCGATGTCGATCGCGGTTCCGGTCGTGTGCTCAGAGACGTTGCCCGAGCTGGTCAGCAGGCCGTGGCCGGAGATCAGGCTGGTGATGGTCGGGCTGTAGCCCTGGCTGTCAAGGAACGCCATGACGGCCAGCACGCGGCGGTCGATCTGACCGGCGGCGATGTCGGCGCGGCCACCTTCGTAAATCTTGATGCTCTTCTTGCGCAGGACGAACTGCTCGAGCTGCTCTTTGCTCATCAGCAGGATCTGGCCGATCGTGCGGTCGCCGCCCTTGGCGACCAGCGGGTTCATGCCGATCGCGCGGTAGACCGCGGTCGAGTCGAGCAGTTTCCAACCGTCGAGGATCGGCTTCGGGTCGACAACAGGTGCGCCGCTGCCGGCGGGGCGGACCTGGAAGTTGAGGTACGGAGTGCGGCCGTCAGGACGTTCGCCGAGGCGGCCGATGATCGTGCCGCCGATCAGCTTGGAGCCGACCTTCATCTCTTTGAGAACGACGTCTTCCTTCTTCAGGCCGTAAGGACGGGCGAAGTAGTTGTCAAAAGTCTCGTAGGCGTTCATCGCCTGACCGGTCGTGCTGTCGTAGGCCCCGCTGCCAGAGCTGCGCTCGCGCTCGGGGTGGGCGTAGATGCGCTCCTTCGTGGAGACGCGCGGCCCGACCTGCTTGTTCGGGTCTGCAACTGCGCGGGCCTGTTCGGCCTCTGCTTCGGCGGTGCTCTGCTCGCCCTTGCGACGCGGCACGGGGTAGAGCTTGGAGACGCTGCCGAGGTTGGCGTACTTGTAGCGGTTGCCGTAGTTGTCCTCGAGGACCATGAAGTTGCCGTCGCGCCGGTTCTTGCCGACCTTCTCGACCGTTGAGTCCTGCACCGCGATCGCCGGAGCGTTCACGCGGGAGTAGATCTTGATCGCGTTGCGACGACCCGAACCCTGAACCACACGTGCAGCGTTTCCGCTCTTGACGCGCTTGGTGCCGGTCTTCACCGCACCGGTGTATGTGGCGCGTGCATAGACAGGGAAGTGACCCTGGGTCAGACCCGTGAGTGAATCGATCAGGACATCGGGCACGCCGGCAATCAGCTTGGCGCGGAGCATGACCTGGTCGACGTACCACTGCGCGTGGTTGTAGGCGAAGATCGAACGCTCGATGTCGTCGTGGCCGCCGGCGGCCTTCAGGTAACGGGCTGCGGCGAAGATTGCGTCGACCGGGTTGTAGGGGTCCTTGACGCCGTCGTTGTTGGCGTCGGTCCCGTACATCTCCCAGGTCGCGGGCATGAACTGCATCCAGCCGAGTGCTCCGGCCGAAGAGACGTTCAGGTTGCGGCCGTAGTCGGTCTCGATCTCGTTGATCGAAGCGAGGATCTCCCAACGGATGCCGTACTCGGTTCCGGCTGCCTGATAGATCGGCAGGAGGAACGGCGGAATCTGGAACTGCTGAAGAACGAGGTTGGGGACGCTGATCGGTCCACTGGAAGCTTCGCCGCCGATGTCGAGCGGGTCGCCGGCGGTTGTCGTGCCGCCGCCATTTGATCCGCCACCTGATCCGCTGCCTCCACCGTCGCTGTCGACTGCAAGGCCGTCGCTGTTGCTGGAGGACTTCTTCTTCTTGACCTTGGTCGTGGTCTGCTTCTTGTTGTTGGACGAAGTCTTTTTCTTCGAGCTGTCCGAGGAGCCGCTGTCGCCGCTGCCGGACGAGTCGCTTCCGCTGTCGCCGCTGCCGGTCGAGGGGGTGGTCGTTTTCTTCGGCGCGGTCGATCCCGGGTCGGTGGTTTCGGCGGGTGCCGTGTTGTCAGACCCGTCCGGGACGATGCCGGGGCTCTCGCCCGAACTTGC
This sequence comes from Thermoleophilaceae bacterium, assembly GCA_016463365.1. The sequence goes on from JAEMRJ010000067.1 coordinate 4,840, forward strand.
CGTCGGGTCGGCGTAGGCGGTGAATGATCCATACAGCACGCCGAGCAACGCGCAGATCACTGCAACGAAGACAATCGCCGACCTATTGGAAGATGTGCTCTTCAAGACTCTGAATCCTTGGGCATGCTCAGTGAAACCGGTCCAACGCCTATCCATTCGGCGGTGCGCGCAAAACTCCCCGTGCGCGAAAACCGGACGACGGAAAGATAGCGGTTAAATGCCGAAGAATCCATAGCCGCGTCCGCTGTTGCAACAGGAGATTCGGATTGAGAACGGCTTTGTTCAGGCGTGAGCTGCATGCTTTTCTTCAACGTTGAGAGTTGGCTGGACCGGCGGAGGTCGATCCGTCCCCTCGCGAAACTTCCGGTTTCACCGTGGGACAAGCTTGAGAATGACATCGACACAACCGGAGACGACCTTAATCCTCTGAATTTGAATTGGGTGTGAAGTTTCTGAGAAGGTGGCGGGTTTATTTGTCGCAGTTCGCGTGACTAAACCTCAAGTTGAAGGTTAGGGTATGCGTGTCCGATCGGTTTTTCGTATGCTGCATCAACTCATGGCTGACAAGCGAGACATACGCAAGGACCAGGACGAGGCAGAGGGGATCGGCGGACTCGTCGACGAACTCGCCAGCAGCTGGCTGGTCGGAGACGCGCTGACGCGCATAGTTGAGACGGGTGAGAAAGCATTTCGTGCCCAGCAGACCGCGCTTTCGGCGCTCGGCCTCCCTTCGGGTTCGCAGTTTGAAAGCCTGACGCTGCGAGTGCGCACGATCTTTCATCGCATCGAGGAGCTCGAAGACGAGCTGGACCGGGTGACGGCGCGCGTTGCGGCGCTCGAGGCCGGGGCGAAAGCCAAGCCGGCCGCCGCCAAGCGCACAACTAAGTAATAAAGTCTGCGCGTCATGACGACGGGATCGCAGCAATGAGAGCCGGACTGTTTCCCGGCCAGGGGAGCCAGACGCCGGACATGCCGGTCGACACCGCCGGGCAGCAGCCGGCGATGTTCGCGCGCTCGGTCCAGAGCTTCAACGAGCACGGGGTTGAGTGCGATTACTTCCTCGGCCACTCGCTCGGCTCATACGCTGCGCTGGTCGCCGCCGGTGCGATGGACGCTTCCGCAGGAGAAAAGGTCGTGGCCGAGCGCGGACTTGCGATGGCCGCCGCCGCCGGTGAGCATCCGGGAGCGATGCTCGCGCTGCTGGGCTGCTCGCCGGAGGGCGCGCAGGCGCTGGCCGAGCAGTTCGGACTCACCGTGGCCAACGACAACGCTCCGGGACAGATCGTGATCACCGGCGCGATTGCGGGCATCGAGGCGATCGAGGCGGCGGAACCGGTCGACCCGACCGCCGGCGATGACGCCCGCCGGCTGCGGCTCAAGCGCCTGCCGGTGAGCGGTGCGTTCCACTCGCCGTTGATCGCGTCGGCCGCGACGCGCCTGTCGGCCGTTCTGGCTGGAGTCACGTTCGGGGACGCTTCGCGCGTGATCGCCAACGGCTCCGCGCAGCCGTATGTCGATCCGCGTCGCGAGCTCGCCGAGGAGCTGCTCGGCCCGGTGCGCTTTCGCGAGTCTCTGTTGAATCTGTGGGAGCGCGGCGTGCGCGAGTTTGTCGAGTTCGAGCCGGGTGGGGTGCTGACCGGCCTGGTCAAGCGCACGCTCCCCGAGGCGCGCGCAATCAAAGTTTCCGACCTGCTCGCGAGCGCATGACGATGTCGGTCATCGAGACGAGCCCTTCGACCTCTCGCGCAGCCCGGCGTGAGCTCCGCACTGCAGGAATGCTCGGCTACGGCTGCGCGCAGCCCAGCAAGATCGTCACCTCTGAAGAGATCGCTGCGCGCTACGACCTGACTGCCGACTGGATCATCGAGCGCACAGGGGTGGAATCCCGTTGCGTGCTCGATCTGGACAAAGGCGAGACGCTCCTGGATCTGGTCGTGACCGCCTCGCGCGATGCGCTCGAAGTCGCCGGCCGCAGCGCCGAAGAGGTCGACACGGTGATCGTCGCGACAATCACGCCCGACCACCTTTTCCCCGCAGAATCAGTTGCGCTTGCGGCGGCGATCGGCGTGCCTCAGCGCGCGGTTGTCTATGACCTCAGCGCTGCCTGCACCGGCTTCGTGACAGCGCTGGGGCAGGCGGCAGGTGCGGTCGAGTCCGGTCGCAGCGAGCTCGCACTCGTGGTCGGCGCTGACGCGCTCTCCCGAATCACGCCCTTCGACGACCCCAAGGGCGCTCCGCTGTTCGGCGACGCCGCAGGCGCGGTCGTCGTCGGCCCTGTCGAGCACGGCGGGATCGGACCGATCGTCGCCGGCTACGACCACCAGCACCGCATCCTCTTCTCCGATCGCGACGACGACAATGTGATCCGTATGCGCGGCCGCGAGACCTATACGCACGCCGTGTCGCGCATGAGCGAAGTGATCCTCGAGTCGCTGGCCCAGCGTGGTGCGACGCTCGACGACGTGGCCCTGCTTGTCCCGCACCAGGCCAACATTCGCATCGTCCGGGCAGTCGGCGAGAAGCTCGGCATTCCAAGTGATCGCGTGTCCACGCAGATCGCCGATGTCGGTAACACCTCGGCAGCGTCGATTCCGTTCGCGCTGAGTCGCGAGTACAAGGCCGGCCGGCTCGCTGACGGCGGGCTGATCGCCATGGCCGGCTTCGGCGGCGGGTTCGTCTACTCCGCGATCACCGTCGAGATCGAGGGGATCGCCCCTTGACCGCAGCCGCGGATCAAGCTCGGGTCGCGCTGGTGACCGGCGCCTCGCGCGGCATCGGTCGTGCCACTGCCGAGCGACTCGCGCGCGACGGGCACGATGTCGCAATCACCTATTCCAGCGATGCCGACGGCGCCGCCGAGACGCTGAAGGCGATTGAGGCGCTCGGACGCCGCGGCATTTCACTTCAGGCTGATGTCCGCGACGTCTCCTCGGTCAATGCTGCCTTTGAGCAGATCGAATCGGAGCTCGGGGCCGTCGCGGTCCTCGTGAACAACGCCGGCGTCCGCCACGACGGGCTCGCTCTGAGACTTTCGGACGCGGACTGGAGCGACACGCTGGACGCCAACCTCACCGGCGCGTTCAACTGTTCCCGAGCAGCGCTGCGCGCGATGGTTCGCGCGCGCTGGGGCCGGATCGTGATGGTCTCATCGGTCGCCGGTGTGCACGGCAATCCCGGCCAGGCCGCTTACGGCGCCTCAAAGGCCGGGATGATCGGTCTTGCCCGCACGCTCGCCAAGGAGTACGCGCGCAAGAACATCACCGTCAACGCCGTCGCTCCCGGTCCGGTGGCGACGTCGATGACCGAGGGGCTTGTGGACAAGATCGCCGAGGCCGTGCCGCTGGGTCGGCCCGGTACGGTTGACGAGATCGCCGCGGCCGTCGGATTTCTCACCTCCGACGATGCGGCATACGTGACCGGCGTTGTGCTGCCTGTGGATGGCGGCATGACCGCCTGATGTTTCACTAACTTTTCGGTAATCAATAACGCAATTGAAAGGCTCCGCCCAGCATGGCTGTGACGAACGAAGAAGTTTTGAACAAGATCAAGGAGATCGTCCCGAAGTTCGGTGTCAACCCGGACGACGTCAGCGACACTTCGACGCTTGAGGACCTCGACATGGACTCGCTCGACGTCGTCGAGATCATGCAGGCGATCGAAGACGACCTCGGCATCCGCGTTCCGGACGAGGACCTCGAGGATCTGTCCACGATCGGCGACGCCGTGGCCGCTGTCGTCAAGAACGGCTAGTCGGGCCGCTTCGGCATTGTGGCTGCTCCTCCGCTCACAAAAGTCCTGATCACAGGGATCGGCGCGATCTCGCCCGGCGGCGTCGGCGCCGACGGCCTCTGGGAGGCCGCAGTCGCCGGTCGCTCGCTGCCCGAGGGCGACGTCGCTGTCAGCCCGGACATCACGGACATGCTCACGATCAAGGAATCGCGGCGGCTCGACAAGTTTGCGCGCTTCGGGCTGATCGCCGCCCGCGAGGCGGTCGCCGACGCCGGCGTCAACTTCGAAGAACTCGACCGCGAGCGCTGCGGGGCCGTTGTCGGAACCGGGATCGGCGGATTCGAGACGATCGACGACGGAATGGAGATCCTGCGCACCAAGGGACCGCGCATGGTTCCGGCCACCAGCGTCCCGATGCTGATGCCGAACGCCGCGGTCGCCGCTGTCACCAAGGACTTCGGGATCTGGGGCCCCGGCCACTGCGTGGTCAGCGCGTGTGCCAGCGGCAACCACTCGATCGGCGAGGGCAAGCGGATGATCGAGTACGGCCATGCGGACCTTGTCGTCGCCGGCAGCGCCGAAACGGCGAACCGTCCCCTGGCAACCAGCGCGTTTCGCGCGATGGGCGCAATGACCTCGAAGGGCGTCTCGCGTCCCTTTGACGCCGAGCGCGACGGGTTCGTGATGGGTGAGGGCGCCGGCATGGTGATTCTCGAGTCCGAAGAGCACGCCAAGAAGCGCGGCGCACGCGTCTACGCCGAGCTCGCCGGTTATGGCGCCACCAACGACGCCTTCCACCTGGTTCAGCCGGACCCCGAAGGTCGCGGCGCAATCTCCGCAATGACCAAGGCGATCAAAGAGGCCGGAATCATCCCGACCGACATCGACTACATCAACGCTCACGGCACCAGCACCCCGTACAACGACCTCTCAGAGACCAAGGCAGTTAAGAAGGTCTGGGGCGACGCAACGCCGCCGCCGATGTCGTCGACGAAATCCCTCGTCGGCCACATGATGGGCGCCTCGGGATCGATCGAGGCAGTCGTGGCAGTCAAATCGCTGCTCGAGAACCGCGCACACCCGACCGTGAACCTGAATACTCCGGACCCTGAGTGCGACCTTGACTACATCGCCGAGGGCGCGCGTGAGTTCGAAATCAACACCGTGCTTTCAAACTCGTTCGGATTTGGTGGGCACAACGCGTGCCTGCTGTTCAAGTCGGTGTAGCCGGATGGGCATCCTCGAGGGCAAGAAGCTGCTGATCACGGGCGTGCTCACGCCGCAATCGCTGGCCTTCCACGTGGCGCAGCGCGCCCAGGAAGAGGGAGCGACTGTTGCGCTCTCGAGCTTCGGCCGGATGATGTCGTTGACCGAGCGCACGGCAAAACGGCTTGACGGCGACGTTGAGCTGGTGGAGTTGGATGTCAACGATGAGGCGCATCTGGAGGCGCTGCCGGGCGCAGTCGAGTCTGCATTGAAGGGATTGGACGGTGTGCTGCACGCGATTGCGTTCGCCCCGGAAGACGCGCTGGGCGGCAAGTTCATGACGGCTCCGGCGGAGTCGGCAGAGCTGGCTTTTCGTACTTCGGCGTATTCCTACAAAGCTGTCGCTCAGGCTTTGCTGCCTCTGTTGGAGGCAGGAGAGTCTGAGTCGGCGATGGTGGGGCTGGATTTCGACGCGACGGTGGCGTGGCCGATCTATGACTGGATGGGTGTGGCCAAGGCCGCGCTCGAGTCTGTGAACCGCTATCTGGCACGCGACCTCGGTCCGCATGGTGTTCGATCCAACCTGGTGTCTGCCGGACCTCTGCGCACCATGGCCGCGAAGGGAATCCCCGGCTTCAAGGACCTCGCCGAGATGTGGCCGGCACACGCGCCGCTCGGCTGGGACATCGAGGACCCGATCCCGGTCGCAAACACCGTCTGCTTCCTGCTTTCAGACCTCGCCCGTGGCATCTCCGGCGAGATCGTGCACGTTGACGGCGGGTTTCACGCTGTCGGCGCGCCTTCCCCGAGCTGACGCCGCGTATCTGAGCGCTTTTCTGCGACGACGTGCGAACGTTGTCGCGAAAAAGCGGATACCCGTACGAAATCGCCCCGCCCGCCTCGACACTGCTCGCCAGCGTTCACCATCGCCAACCCACCCCATGTCGGATCCGCATGCCCAAGCGAAAAAGTGCCCCAACATGTGCACGTTGGGGCGCCACAACGTCCGCATGTTGGGGCGGAAAGCCGCATACCTAAGGACGACCGCAGTCCAAGGACCCCGGCCAACCGCGGCGATCCTGGCGCAAAACCCCGCGATCAACCCCGGCGCCCCACCTCCCTCGCCGCAGTTCGACATGGCAATCCCGCCACGCGAGCAACCAACCCAGCCTGCAACCCGCCGCCCACTACCGGCGCGTAGCGGAAGGAACCGCGTCACGCTTGAAGAACTCACCGACGATGAACGCAGCAGAAACAGTGCGCCAGATGGGGTCGCCCGTGGTCGAATTCGAGCACGTGACCAAGGTCTACGACGACGGCACGATGGGCCTCGAGAACGCCTCTACCGTGATCCGCGAAGGCGAGTTCGTCTTTCTCGTGGGGCCGACCGGCTGCGGCAAATCGACCTTCATCCGCCTGATGATGAAGGAGTTCGACGCGACCGAAGGCCACCTGTACGTGGCCGGGCGTGACATCACCAACATGGACCGTGGCCGCATTCCCTTTCTGCGCCGCAACATCGGTGCGGTCTTCCAGGACTTCAAGCTTCTTCCCAACCGCACGGTCTACGACAACGTCGCGTACTCGCTGCTTGTGACCGGGGCCTCCCGCGCGGAGATTCGCCAGAAGGTTCCGCACAGCCTGCGCCTCGTGGGCCTGAGCACCAAGCTTCACAACTACCCCGACCAGCTCTCGGGCGGTGAGCAGCAGCGCGTCTCGATCGCGCGGGCATTCGTCAATCACCCGCCGCTGCTGATCTGCGACGAGCCGACCGGAAACCTTGACCCCGAGACATCGCTCGGCATCATGCAGCTGATCTACCGGATCAACCGCACCGGCACCACCGTGGTTGTCGCCACACACGACAAGCAGATGGTCGATCGCATGCGCCGCCGCGTGATCGAGCTCAAGGACTCGCACATCATCCGCGACGAGCGTGGGGCGGGCTACACGCGCGAATTCGCCGCGCTCGACGACACCCACCAGGACGTGGACGCCGCATGAACTTCCGCTTCTTCTTCTCCGAGGCGCTCCGCACGCTGCGCCGCAACTCCGCGCCGAGCATCGCCGCGTTCCTGACCGTGATGGTCACGACGCTTGTGCTGGGCGTGTTCATCCCGATCACCAACATTGCGACCGGCGCCGCAAACGACGTGCGCAGCCGCCTGATGGTCGAAGTCTTCATCGCCGATGCCGCGACCAACGCGGAGGTCAACGCGCTCAAGGGCAAGCTCGAGGCAAACCCACAGGTCAAGTCGGTCAACTACGTATCGAAGGCCGAGGCCCAGGAAAGCCTCGAGGGCACGCTCAAGGATGCGAGCGAACTGCTGGGCAAGAATCCGCTGCCGGCCTCGTTCCAGGTGACCCCGAACGACCCCGACGACGTCGATGCGATCGTCATCTCATTGCAGTCTTCGGCCACGACCGAATCCGGCAAGCCCAGCTACGTCAGCCCCGCGATCGACGACGTCCAGAACCGCGAGGATCAGACCCAGAAGATC
>JAEMRJ010000068.1 GCA_016463365.1 Thermoleophilaceae bacterium
TGCGCGTCTTCCTGCGCGCGCATGCGCAGCGACTGGATCGCGCCGGGGCTGTCGACCGGAGGATTGGTGTTGGCCATCGCGATGATCGCGGTAAACCCGCCGGCCGCTGCCGAGCGCGTACCGGATTCAAGGTTCTCCTTGTATTCGAAGCCGGGCGTGCGCAGGTGCACGTGAGGATCGACGAATCCCGGGAAGAGGTGCTTTCCGGCAGCGTCAATCGTCTCTGCGCCGTCGGGGGCCTTGAGCGCCTTGCCGAGCTCGGCGATCCTGCCGTCGCGCACCAGTACATCGAGCACGTCGTCGTGGCCTGCGCGGGGATCAACGACATGCGCGCCCTTGACCAGAAGGTCGGCGGGCGCGCCGCCGCGGAAACTCAGGCAATCTTCTGCCGGGGGTCCGATCGGTTCGGGCGGGAGTGGGTCCATCAGTTTCAGTTCCGGGCGACTCATCGGGCGATTCCTCCGGGTCCGGGCATGCGCGCCTCCTGAACCTGGGCGGTCTGCTCTTTGGCAGCGCCACCATCGGGCCCGCGACCAGCGAGCAGTTCGTAGAAGACGGCCATGCGCACCGCGACTCCCGCGGCCACCTGCTCGGTGATCAGGGACTGCGGCGCGTCGACCACATCCGGTGACAGTTCGACGCCGCGGTTGACCGGGCCGGGGTGCATCAGCAGCTGGCTCGCGCCCAGCCGCCTGCCGTTGATCTGGAAGTAGCGCGCGTACTCGCGCACCGACGGGATGAAACTCTGCTCGTCGGACATGCGCTCGTTCTGCATCCGCAGGACGTAGAGCACGTCAGCCTGGTCGGACCCGTCAAGCGTGAATGAGACGGTGCAGCCGAGTTCTTCGATCTGACGCGGGATGAGCGTTGGTGGCCCGCAGACCGTGACCGACGCCCCCAGCGCGGTGAGGGCAAGAATGTTCGAGCGCGCGACGCGGCTGTGCAGCACGTCGCCGATGATCCAGATGTTGCGCCCGTCGAGCTCCCCGAGCCTGCGACGCAGCGTGTAGGCGTCCAGCAGAGCCTGCGTGGGGTGCTCGTGCTTGCCGTCGCCGGCATTGATCACCGAGGCGTCGGTCCAGCGCGTGATCATCCCCGGAGCTCCGACGTGCGGACTGCGCACGACGATCGCGGAGGGGTTGTAAGCAGAGAGCGTCTGGACGGTGTCGCGCAGAGATTCGCCCTTTTCGACGCTGGAGCTGCTGGCCTGAATCGTGACCGTGTCGGCTGAAAGCCGCTTGGCGGCAAGGTCAAATGATGAGCGCGTGCGCGTCGAGTTCTCGAAGAAGAGGTTGACGATCGTGCGGCCCGAGAGCGTCGGGAGCTTCTTGTTCTCGCGTTCCATGATCGCCGAGAGTGACTCGGCCCGATCGAGCAGCCGCTCGATCTCTTCACGCTGAAGCCCTGCGATTCCGATCAAGTTGTGCATCAGCCGGCCACCTCTTTGGATTTGGGAACAATCGCGATTTCGTCCAACCCGTCGAGCTCCTCCACGCGCACGTTGACGCGCTCATCGCTGCTGGTCGGAAGGTTTTTCCCGACAAAATCCGGGCGGATCGGGAGCTCACGGTGCCCGCGGTCAGCCAGCACCGCAAGCTGCACGGCGGGCGGGCGACCGAAGTCGAAGAGCGCATCGATCGCGGCGCGCACGGTGCGGCCGGTGTAGAGGACGTCGTCGACCAGGACGATCACGTGCTCGTCAATCGAGAAGTCGATGCTTGAGGAATGGACAACCGGCGCACTCTCGCGCAGCTGCCCGATGTCGTCGCGGTAGAAGGAGATGTCGATCTCGCCCACCGGGATCTCGCGACCGTCGAAATCAGCGATCTGGGCGGCAAGCCGGGCGGCGACGGGAACGCCGCGGCGATGAATACCGATCAGAGCGAACGGGCGATCACCGTTCTTCTCGACGATTTCATGAGCGATGCGCACGATTGTGCGCGAAAGATCGGCGCGGTCGAAGACGACCTTGGGCGCGGATGCCTGCTGGGCATCGTCGGACATTTGGCTCCTTCTTGGCCTCTCGGACCAGAGTTAAAGGGCAGTGACCTGCTTGGCGGCAGACTAACACGAGAGCAGGCGGCGTGCCAGCCCTCTGTTCACTCGTGTTTGACCAGGATCGGCGTTCCGCGCTCCGGGAACGGAAGCTCCACGACATCGAAGTCACGAGGAAGCTCCGTGTTGGCGAACACCTCTCGTGCCTCGGCGCGCAACTCCTTGCCGAAGTAGCGCCCGGAGACGTGGGTGAGGCAGAGCATTTCCACGCCGGCATCACGCGCGACCTCTGCCGCCTGGCGGGCGGTGCTGTGACTGGTCTCGCGCGCCCGGGCGACTTCTTCATCACCGAAGGTCGATTCGTGCACGAGCAGGTCAGCCCCGCGCGCGGCGTCAACGGTGGCTTCGCACGGCGCGGTGTCACCGCTGTAGACGATTGTCCGTCCGCGCCGCTGCTCGCCCACTACCTGCTCGGCTTTGACGATCTTGCCGCCGGCCACGGTGATTTCCCCGCCTCGCTGCAGGACTCCGAAGTCCGGGCCCGGCGGGACGCCCAGCCTGCGGGCAGCCGACTCGTCGAAATGCCCGGGGCGATCAATCTCGCTCAGTTTGAAGCCGAAGGCCCGGCCGCGATGATCAACATCGAATCCGCTCACGGAGTAGCCCTTGAAACCCAGTTGCTCGCCCGGCTCGAGTTCGTAGATGTCGACATCGAACGGAAGCCGTCCAATCAGCGTGTCCATGTCGTCGATGACCTCCTGAAGGCCCGGCGGACCGTAGATCGTCATCGGGACTTCGCGCCCGCGGAGTCCGAACGTCTTGAGCATGCCTGGAATTCCGAGGATGTGGTCGGCGTGAAAGTGCGTCAGAAAGAGATGTTCAATGTCACCAAGGCCGACCGACTGGATCAGCTGCCGCTGAGTTCCCTCGCCGCAGTCGAAGAGCAGCTGGTCGCCACCGCGCCGCAGAAGCAGCGACGCAAGGCCCCGGCGCGCCGTCGGAGTTGACCCGGCAGTGCCGACAAAAACTGCAGAAAGATTCACGGGCGGACTCTACCCAGCTTGCAATTACCCGGTTTTATGTGGTCATTTCGCTCAAGATGCCCGGCTCATCACCCGAAATCACTGACATGCAATCGCAAGGACGCGACTCGCTGCGCGCGCCCAATGGAAGACTCGATCTGAAGTTGACGGGCACGGATGCCCGGCCACCGCGTGTGATGCGTGCGTTTGCGGTCTACATGGGACTCGCGCTGATCCTCGCTGCGCTGATCATCCTGTTCTTCGTGAGGCACAACGTCGAGGCCAACTCGAAGCAGCGGATCGCTGATCACGCGACTTTTGTTTCTTCGACTGTGATTCCGAAACTCCTCCCCCCCGAGAGTTGGGACAAACCACTCAGCGGCGCGCTGCTTGACAAAGTCGACGTCGCAGTCAGAACGGACCTGCTTGAGAACGGCGGCATCATGGCTGAGTTCTTCAGTCCTGACGGCGTCGTGATCTATTCGTCTGACCGCGCGAGGATCGGCACCAGATCCGAACAGAGCGGGCGCATCAAGGAGGCGTTTTCGGGTGACGAAGTCACCGACGTCACCACGCTCAGTGACCGGTCCGGCGCGGACAAGGAGACCAGAGCGATCGCGGCGTACTCAGGCGTCACCTACCCGGGCGCGCCCGAAGCCGCCGGTGTCTTCATGCTCTACAACGACTACGGACAGGCGGCCGGATCAATCCGCCAACAGGCCCTCCCGCTCGCCGGTGCGGTGCTGCTGATCCTGCTGCTGCTCTATCTGGCGCTCTTCCCGGTACTGCGCCGGCTGACCCGGCAACTGTCCTATTCCAACGACGAGCTGCGCCGCCAGGCGGCCGACCTGAATGACAATCTCGTGGAGCGCGCCGCAATCGAACAGCGGCTGCGCGAAACCATCGACGACCTTGAGAAGTCCGAGAACTCACTTGAGCACGCCCAGGAAGAGACGATCATGCGCCTCTCGATGGCCGTGGAGCGCCGCGATCAGGAAACCGGCGATCACATCGAGCGCATGGGCCGCTACTGCTCGCTGCTCGCCTCGAAGCTCGGATGGAACGATCAGCGCTGTGAACTACTGCGCATCGCCGCCCCGTTGCACGACGTGGGCAAAATCGCGATTCCCGATTCAATTCTTCTGAAGCCGGGCGCCCTCACGCCGGAAGAGCGCGTCGAGATCGAAAAGCACGCTGAAGTCGGCCACGAAATCCTCGCCGGTTCGGACTCCCCGCTACTTGATCTGGCAGCCCGCATCGCACTCAGTCATCACGAGCACTGGGACGGCAACGGTTACCCCAACGGTCTCGCCGGCGAAGAAATTCCGATCGAGGGCCGGATGGCTGCGATCGCGGACGTCTTTGACGCGCTGACCAGCGATCGCGTCTACCGCCCGGCCATGACCGTCGAGCGCTCATTGGCGATCATGTCGGAAGGTCGCGGCTCGCACTTTGACCCGAACCTGCTGGACACCTTCTTCGATTCGATCGTCGAGGTGCTGCTGATCCGCGACGGTCACGTCGAAGAGAAACAGCAACAGCGCCAGAAGAACCTCGGCCACCGCCGGCGCCAGCGCCGCGCAGTACCTGTCGCGAGCAGTTTTGGGACCGCCGATGAAGACGGTGGCCAGGCCCGCTCGATGGTAGGGTGAGCCGCGTCTCGCGCCCGTAGCTCAGTGGATAGAGCGCTGCCCTCCGAAGGCAGAAGTCGCAGGTTCGAATCCCGCCGGGCGCACCTTCACGCGTAAGCTCGGCGCTGTATCGAGACTCAAACTCTCTCGATACCGCGCCCCCGGGTGTCTTTTCAACATCGCGGGGGCATTTCTGCCTCTTCGCACGAGCGAGACTCACGGAATCGACCACTTTGCGGCTTCCTCGGCCGTCGCCGGTCCCGCAGGTGTGAAATCGTCCGTGGCGCGTCCTAGTCTCGCGTTACTCGTTCGCGAGGGGGATCGCAACACATGCACCGCATCCACAGCACCCGCAGTATCCGAGCCGCTGCGCTCAAGTCATTTGTCGGCCGCGAGGCCCCGCGCAGCATCCCGCCGGAAGTCTGCGAGGCCTGTTACTCGGATCTGGTCCAGCCGGTCGACGCCCAGGCGAATTCTGCCGGCACCGTGCGCATGACGCTTCGGTGCCCGGAGTGCGATCACGTGCGCGTCGGCGAGTGCAGCTGGGATGAAGCGCGCGCCTACGGGCGCCACTTCGCCGAGGGCAAGGCTCAGCTGCGTGGTCACTACGAGCAGCTGGCCGACGAGAATCTCCGCGCCGAGGTTGACTGCCTGGTTGTCGCGCTCCACACGGACCTGATCGGTCCGGACGACTTCGCGCCGTACCGCTACTCGGACTGAGCAGCGGCGGAGGCGTCAATCGTGCGCTCGGAACGGCCACGATTCCAGCGGCGCATTCCGAGCAGGGCCAGGCCGACGATCAGCGCCGGCGGAATCAGCACCGCAAGCGCCACGATCACCACGGCGGCGATCGCCGTGAGAATCTCACCCGCCCTGTCAAAGGCCTTCGCGATCTCGCCCTTGTCCTTGTCTGCCGCACTCGTGTCGGCGACGATCGTGAGCGCGATCGGGACGTAGTTCACGCGCGCGCGGTTTGCACGCACCTGACCGGTGGCCTGGCGCAGGGCGGCCTTGGCGCTTGAGAGCTGCCTGCGCAGGATGATGCGCTGCGCGTCGGTCTGCGCGGCGGCGAGCTGGTCCTCGAGCCGGTTCACACGCGCCGTCCAGCGCCTGAGTTCACGCTCTGCGGAATTCACGGTGGTCGTGATGTCCTCGCTCGACTGAGAGCGTGAGCGGACGTGGGCGAGCTTTGACAGCGACGCGAGGGTCACCTTGTACTGCGCGGCGGGGATCATCAGTTGAAAACTCGCCCGTCCGCGGTTGCCTTCGCCCGCGCGCACGCTTGACTGCGCGACGTATCCGCCGTACTTGTCGACGATCGCGTTCACGCGGTCAGCGAGACGCTCGATCTCGTCGCCGTCGGCGGCGAGCGTGAGGCGGGTTTCGCGGGCGACATCGCGGGGCTGACCCGCTGACGTGACGCCGGGAGGGTTGGGCGCGACGCTCTGGAGTGATTCGACAGAATCGGCTGCGCCCGACTGGTCGCCGGCCACGGACTTCTGGACCGTTGAAGGCGCTTCGGCCGCGCCGAGTGAATTGTTGGTGGATGCGTCGGGCATCGGCCGGCCTGCGTCGTCTCCAGAGTTGTAGTCCCCCGTTCCGAGCCCTACCGCAACCACCGCGCCGCAGAGCACGATGAGGCCACACACCCCGGCGAACGCCGGCTTGAAGATCATCCGCTCGCGTGGCCGCTTCGCGCCGAGCGCTTCCTTGACCCGGGCGTCGAGCGCCGCGGCTTCGGCGTGATCGGGCAGCGGCCGCGCGTTGCGAACCAGCAGAGCGAAATCCGTCAGCGCAGCATCTTCAGGACGAACCTCTCCCCCTCCGCGAACGATCGCATCGATCACTTCAAGTTCGTGGGCACTGGCCTCGTCAATCTTCTCAGAGAACATTTTCAATGCTTCCTATCTCTGCACGCAAACGCGAGATCGCGCGGTGCAGCTGGGTTCCGACGTTTGAGCTCGAGATCCCGAGAACGCGACCGATCTGGGCATTCTCGAGCCCGGCGAAGAACTTCAGGGCCACCAGTTCGCGCTCGCGAGCCTGGAGGCGACGCATCGCGTCCGCGACGAGCAGCCGGTCGTCGCTTGCCCGGTCAACGCTGAAGGCACCGACAGATTCGGGCACGAGTTCGAGCGCAGACTCTCGTCCGCCCCTTCTCAGTTCATCGACCGCTGCGTTACGCGCAATCGAGAAGAGCCAGCCGCGCAGGTCTCCGCGACCGGGCTTGAACAGCGAGCGTTTGCGAAATGCCCGCTCGAACGCCTGTGCCGTGATCTCCTCGGCGAGTGACCGGTCTCCCACCAGGTAGGTGAGATACGCAAAAAGGTCGTCGCGCGAATCTCTGTAGAGCGCGTCGAAGGCCTGGGGCTCTGGTGGTGCGGTCGCGACCGGCACCGTGGCTGTCTGGTCCGTTTCTGGCATCTGCGGGTACTACGAGGAAACCGGGTCAGCGTCACAGGAATTGTTCGCGGGTTGATTGTCAGAGTCCGAACAAGCGACCCGCCGGCCGACGAGCGTCGTTCAGCCGGCGTGCGCCGCGAGCACCTCGGGCAGCGCCTGCTCGTACCACTGCCAGGTGGCAGCAAGTCCATCGGTGAGCGACCACGACGGCTTCCATCCCAGTCGCTCCTCGATCAGGGTCGAGTCGAGGTACTGGCGGTCGATCTCGCCTGCAGGAACGCCGTCGCCCTGCACGTCCGGCTCGACAGAACTTCCGGCGACTTCAACCATCGTGCGCACTATGTCGAGCACCGACCACGGGCGGCCGGCGCCGGCGTTGAAAGCCACCCCGATGTTGACTGGATCGTTGAGTCCGTCGGCGATCGTGAGGTAGGCGTCGACCGCATCGGCCGCATAGATGAAGTCGCGCTCGGGCGAGCCGTCCGAGCGGATCACGGGGGCTTCGCCGGCGTTGATCGCGCGAGCGGTCTCTGGAACCAGTCGCGAGAAATTGAAGTCGCCGCCGCCGTAGACGTTTGCCAGGCGCGTGACTGCGACAGGCAGGCCGTAGGTCTCGGCATATGAGCGCGAGACAAGATCGGCCGCGGCCTTCGATGTGTCGTAAGGATATGTCGGCTGCAGCTTCGCGTCCTCGCGGTACGGCAGTTCTTCGTGCTGCCCGTAGGCCTTGTCGCTGGATGCGACGACGACGCGCTCGACGGTCGGCGCCAGGCGCGCCGCCTCAAGCAGGTTGTAGGTGCCGCGGATGTTGGTCTCGAAGGTCGAGAGCGGCGACCTGTTCGCGACCGCGACTATCGCCTGCGCCGCGAGGTGAAAAACCGTGGTCACGCCGTACTCGTTGAGCACGCGCAGCAGCGACTGGTGATCCGAGAGGTCGCCTTGGGCGACGCTGCACGAGGCCTCGTTGCCTTCGAGCACGATCAACGAATGCGCCGGGCGGTCGCGGCGCAGAATCACGACCTCAGCGCCCTCTGCAAGCAGTCGCTGCGTCAGGTGACCGCCGATGAATCCGTAGGCGCCGGTTACGAACGCGACCTCTCCCCTGCGGCTCATCGCGGGCCCCCGAGTGCGGCGGCCTGCTGGGCGAGCCATGGCGGCGTGCCGGCTGCGCAGAGCCGGTTCAGTTCGAGCGCGTCCTTGAAGGTGTCCATGCAGTCCCAGAAGCCGTCGTGCTTGTAGGCGTGCAGCTCTTCTGCGGCCGCAAGATTCTCGAGCGGACGCTGCTCAAGGATGTCGTCCGCGGAGATGAACTCGAGCGCGCCGTCCTCCAGGAACATGAAGCCGCCATTGATCCAATTCTCCAGCTGCGGCTTTTCGACAAAACCGGTGACGCGATCGTCGTCGCCGAGCTGCGCCTCGCCCCAGGGGCTGCGCGGACGGGTGACGGCGATCGTCGCAAGGCCGCCATGTTCACGGTGGAATTCGAGCTCGGCCGTGAGGTCGATGTCGGCGACGCCGTCGGCATAGGTCAGGGCGAATGTCTCGCCGCGCAACCGCTCGCGCACGGCGTGGACACGTCCGCCTGTGGGGGTGTCTTCGCCGGTGTCTACGCACTCGGCAGTCCAGGCGCCAGAGACGATCTGCGGAAATTCGGCGACGGAACTGGCAACCTGCTCAGAGCGCCAGCCGGTCAGGAGCAGAAAGTCGTTGAAGCCCTGCGCCGCATAAAGCGCCATCACATGCCAGAGGATCGGGCGCTCGCCAACCTGCACAAGCGGCTTGGGCGCGTCCTCATCGCCGCGCGCGATGCGCGTGCCGCGCCCCCCGCAGAGGATCGCGACGCGCGGCGCCTTGCCGTCGGACATCTTTCGTTCCGGCTCTAGCAACCGCCGGCAACGGCCGGCAGGATCGTGACTTCGGAGCCGTCCGCGACGCTGGTCTGGAGGCCGTCGCCGAAGCGGATGTCTTCATCGGCGACGTAGACGTTCACGAAGCGGCGGAGTTCGCCGTTCTCACTGATGCGATCCTGCAGATCAGGAAATTTGGCATAGAGCGCATCGAGCACTTCAGAGACGGTGCCGCCGGTTTCAATCGAGACGGTTGCCTGATTGTCGACGACTGGGCGCAGCTGCGCGGGGATCTTGACGGTTACTGCCATGTCTGGTGCGTCCTCCTAGGCGGTGACGGGAGTGGGAACGAAATGGTTGAAGGCATCGACGGTCGGTTCGATCTCGTACTTCTCGAACGTACCGCGTGCGGCGTCGAGAGTCTTGAGACCTTCGCCGGTGACGTAGACGACAACCGTCTCGTCGGGGTCGATCTCGCCGCGCTCGGCGATCTTCTTGAGGCTTGCCACGGTCACGCCGCCGGCGGTCTCGGTGAAGACTCCGGTGGTGTGGGCGAGCAGCTTGATGCCGTAGCGGATCTCGTCGTCGGTGACCTGCTCGATGCTGCCGCCAGTCTCGCGCGCGACGTCGAGCGCGTACGGTCCGTCGGCGGGGTTGCCGATTGCCAGCGACTTTGCGATCGTGTCGGGCTTGACCGGCTTGCAGTAGTCGACGCCGGTCTCAAACGCGTTTGCGACCGGGTTGCACCCAGTTGCCTGCGCGCCATGGAAGATCGGCGTCTTGCCCTCGACAATTCCAAGGTCGATCCACTCGTTGAAGCCCTTGTAGAGCTTGGTGAACAGCGAGCCAGAGGCGATCGGCGAAACGATGCGGTCCGGCAGCTTCCAGCCGAGTTGTTCCATCGCCTCGTAGGCCAGGGTCTTGGAGCCCTCGCTGTAGTACGGCCTCATGTTGATGTTCACGAAGGCCCAGTCGTACTCGGCCGAGAGCTCGGTGCAAAGACGGTTGACGTCGTCGTAGTTGCCCTTGACGCCGACGAGCTCGGTGCCATACACGCCGGTCGCGAGGATCTTCTGCTCTTCGAGGTCTGTCGGGATGAAGACGTAGCTGTCGAGGCCGGCGGCGGCGGCGTGCGCTGCCACGGCGTTGGCGAGGTTTCCGGTGGAGGCGCAGGCGATCACTTCGTAGCCGAGCTCCTGAGCCTTTGCCATCGCGACGCTGACCACGCGGTCCTTGAAGGAGTGCGTGGGGTTTGACGCCTCGTTCTTCACGTAGACGTTCTTCAGGCCGCCGAGGTACTCGCCCAGGCGCGGCGCGTGGATCAGCGGCGAGAGTCCCGTGGCCAGGCGCGACTTCGGGCGCTCGGTGAACGGGAGAAATTCGGAGTAACGCCAGATGCTCTGCGGACCAGACTGAATGGTTCGCTTCGCCTCTTCTGGGTCTATGCCTGAGTAGTCGTACTCGACTTCAAGCGGGCCGAAGCACTCGTCGCAGACAAACAGCGCCTCGAGCGGATACTTCTTGCCACATTCCTTACATTTGAGCGCATCTACAGCCATTTGAAACCTCTATTCACTTGCGTCCTTAACGAAAAAACCCTCGACCGGATGGGCCGAAGGTTCACAAGGTGAGTCTTCGTCCACATCTCTAGCCGACTGTCGGCTCTGGAATTGGCACCTTTTGCTTGCGCAATGGTTGCCGGAGTGTCATCGGGCCAGTCCCTCGACTCCTCTGGATGCGTACAGCTATGTGGGGCAATTGTAGCTTGCATCGCCGGCGAAAGGGTCCTACGTTGGATTCAGTGCCATTCAAGGATCGAAAGCACGCTGGGCATGAGCTTTCCGAATCAGCAGAACTACAGGACCTAGGAAACCCTGTAATCGTCGCGTTACCGCGCGGCGCAGTCTCTGTTGCGCTGGAAATCGCTCGCAAGCTCGACGCACCACTCTCCGTGATGCCGGTCGAAGAAATCGCCACGCCCGGCAGGCCTCAGTATGTGGTCGGAGCCGTTGCCGAGAACGCCATCCACGTGATCGACGCAGACGCGCTCGCAGCGCTTGGCGTCACCGAAGACTCGCTTGCAGTCCGCGTGGCCGAGGCCACCGCGAAGATTGCGCGTCTTTCAAAGCTTTACCGGGGGGAAGATCACAACACGGCGGACGTCGCCGGCCGACCCGTCGTCGTGGTTGACGACGGGTCGGCCACGGCGCCGACGCTTGAGGCCGTGGCCGTGGCACTTGCCCGCCACAAGCCCGATTCCATCTTTCTGGTCACCCCCGCCCCGCCCGACGACACAATCCAGGGCTACTGCCGGGTGATCAGCGTCGACCGCGGACCTGATGACGCCGACGGCATGGCACTGATCGGCCCCTGGTACGACGATCGCGCCGCACCGAGCGACGAGGTGGCCGCCGAAATGGTGCACGAATACGCCGCCGAGCGCGCTCAGTGAAACCGGGCCAGACCTTGCAACCAACAGGTAAGGGCTCTTCCTGCCGATAAAATGGCTGCATCATGGCTCTTTCCACGACAATTGACGAACCTCCGAGTCCGGCATGGCGCGTATTCGCAACATGCCAGGGCGGATTCGCCGTCGTGGAACTTCCGCGTCGGTAGAAGACCTCGTACCCGAGATCAACGTTGAGCCCCGCGTCGAGCTGATCGAGCACGGCGGGATCCGTTGGTACAACATCGAGAAGCCCGGCCCCGCTGAAGAAGCGTGGCTCCACGAGCACTTCGACTTTCACGAACTCGACCACGAGGACGTGCGTTCGCGCAACCAGCGGCCGAAGATCGACGAGTACGACGACTACCTCTTCATCGTGCTCCACCTCGCGATGTTCGACAAGCGCGTCGGCCGTCTGAACGCGGCCGAGCTGGACATCTTCATCGGCCCGGACTACGTGATCACGATTCCGAACGAGACCTTGAAGCCCGTCGAATACTTGTTTGAGCGTTGCAAGAGCCACGAGGAAACTCGTGAGCAGCGCATGGGTCAGGGAACTGGCTTCCTTTTGTACACGATCGTCGACGACGCCTTCGCGAGCTTCTTCCCGATGCTGCGCAAGATCGGCCTGAAGCTCGACTCGATCGAGGAAGACATCTTCATCGAAGAAGAGTCCCGCGGCGTCGTTCGCGACATCTCCAACGTCAAGCAGGAGATCATCAACTTCCGCAAGATTATTCGGCCGCAGCGTGCCGTGCTGCGTGACCTTGAGCGCGTCAAGGCGCGCTTCCTGAACGAAGAACTCGAGGTCTACTTCGAGGACATCGTCGACGCGTCTGAGCGGATGTGGGACATGCTTGAGAACTACAAGGAAGTCGTCGAGGCGCTCGAAG
>JAEMRJ010000005.1 GCA_016463365.1 Thermoleophilaceae bacterium
ATCAAGGAGAACCCGGCTCCCGAGGCTTATCTGGTGCAGATCAACCCGCGCGTCACCAACGCGCTGCTGCACACGATGGGCTCGCCGATCGCGCACCTCGAGATGGAGACCGGCAAGGCGATCCTCTTCGAGGGCGGCGACGGACTGCCGCTTGAGCACTTCGCGGTGACGTTCGAAGGCACGGTGAAGAAGGTCGAAGAGAAAGCGCTTCCATTCGCAATCGGTGACGAGGTCATGGTCCACGTCGTCGAACCGCACATGTACGAGGACGACGCCGCGGTGGCCAAACTCGACCACTACATCATCGCGATCAAGGGCGCGCTCGACCGCATCGGGACAAGGGCCCTGGTGCGCATCACGGACGTCGGCAGAAACGTCGCCCGTGCGGAGATCGCCGACGACGGACCGCCCAAGGGTGCGCGCAAGAAGCCGGCTGCGGCTGCCGCAAACGGCAAGCCTTCCGACGGAAATGACGCTTCGACTGAAAATGGCAACGACGACCAACTAGAATCCTCCGGAACTCGTGCCCCGCGCCGTCGAGGCAGCAGGGGTGGTCGAGGTCGATCACGTGCCAAGACTGGCACTGACGGGCCCGGCAAAGAAGCTTCTGACAGTTAGAAAGACGTAGTGATCAATGGCAGCTGCCACAAAACAAGAAACGTACGCAGTCGTCGAAGTTGGCGGCACTCAGCACCGTGTGAGCGAGGGTGACTTCATTCTCGTCAACCGCATCTCCGACAAGGAAGGCGCGAAGGTTGCTCTGAAGCCGCTGATGCTGCGTGGCAAAGACGTCGTTCTCGACGCCAAGGGCCTCGAGAAGGTCAAGGTCGAGGCCACCATCCGTGGTCACGAGCGTGGCGACAAAATCCGCGTCTTCAAGTTCAAGCCCAAGCGTGGCTACAAGAAGACCCAGGGTCACCGCCAGGAGCTCACGCGCCTTGAAGTGACGAAGATCACCGGCGGCGCAACCGCTGCGGCGAAGAAGCCTGCAGCAGCCAAGCCGGCAGCCGAGAAGAAGGACGAGGAGTAGAGCCATGGCTCACAAAAAAGGTCTTGGATCAAGCAAGAACGGTCGCGATTCAAACGCCCAGCGCCTCGGCGTGAAGGTGTTCGCGGGACAGGTTGTCACCGGCGGCGAGATCATCGTTCGCCAGCGCGGCACGGTCTACAAGCCCGGCGAGGGCACCGGCATCGGTCGTGACCACACGATCTACGCCGCCCGCGAAGGCATCGTGGACTTCTCGACCGGCCGTCGCGGCCGCGTCATCGCTGTCAACCCGGCTGAGTAGACCGCTACAGAGTCAAGTAAGCGCAACTGCTGGTCGATCTAGCAGTTGATGACTTGTATGAAGACTCGCCTTCCGATCGCGCTCGCGGTCATTTCTGCGTTTCTCGCTTTCGCACCTTCGTCGATGGCCGCTCCGGGGGACGTCGAGTTCTATCCGGCCGGTCCCACGACGTACGTCAATGCGGCGCCGACGATCAACTGGGCCGCATACGGCGCGCTGTCCGGGGCGAACTGCCAGTTCTCCAAGCTGAGTCCGTCGGTGTCGACGCCGTTCGCCTCTGCTTCGTGCGCCGCTGCCGTCGCGAACGCGCCGACGATCGACAACTCATCCGCACCAGCCAGCGTCAGCTACGCCTGGGCGACCGCGCCGATGGTTTCGGGCGATGGCCACTACCGCGTCACATACAACCCTTTCTTCGTCTCGTTTCCGACGCTCACAGCAACTCGCGACTTCGTGGTCGACACCGTGAACCCGGTTGTCACGGCGAGTGCTCCCAACGGCATCACCACAGACAACACGCCGCAGCTGGGCTACACGATTCAAGACGTCAATCCCGACCGGGCACTCTGCGCCGTCGATCCGGTCGAGCCGATCGACCCTCTGGTCTTCGCCGGCTTCAGCGCGTGCCCAACGAGTCCGTACTCGACCCCGGCACTTTCGGACGGTGACCACAAGTTCTTCGTTGTCAGTCAGGACAAAGTCGGCAACTTCGGGTATGCGCTCCGGACCTTCTCGGTCGATGCGAACGGCCCGGTGATCAGCGTGACCGGACTCACTGCTGGCGAGGTGCTGACGACGGCCTGGGCACCCCTGGGCGTCAGTGCGTCGGACGCGGGGACCGGCGTCGAGAGCACGACCTGCGCCTACGACGGCAACGCGCCGACCAGCTGCAGCGACTCCAACTTTCTCAACGCCCCGCTCGAGGACGGCGCGCACACGCTCTACGTCGTCGCCACCGACACCGCCGGAAATATCAGCCGCGTCACGATCAGCTTCTCAATCGACACGACCGGTGGGCTCAAGCAGGGGCTGATCGCGCCAAGGACGGCGAAGTTCGCGGCGAAGAGCGGGAAGCTCAGCGGTGGCAAGTTCGCAACGACGTTCACAGTCAGCTTCGCCCTGCCGACGGGCGCCCCAGCTACCGCGTGCAGCGGCAGCGCAAAGATCAACGTGCTGCTCAAGAAGAAGCAGATCGGCTCGGCGGGCGCGAAGTTCAAGTTGTCTGCCGGGAAGTGCGTTGCCACCGGCAGGACCAAGCTTTCGAAGAAGTTCAAGGGCAAGAAGCTCTCGATCGGGTTCGCCTACAAGAGCGGGCCGATCAAGGCGTTCACGCTCTACGGCAGCGGCAAGCTGTAGCCACATAACATCAGTCCGTGTTCTACGACCACGTGAAATTTCGCGTGATCGCCGGTCGCGGTGGCAACGGGTCTGTTTCCTTCAGGCGCGAAGCGCACGTGCCCAAAGGCGGTCCTGACGGCGGTGACGGAGGTCACGGCGGCAACGTTGTGGTCGTCTGTGACGGCTCGCTGCGCGATCTGCAGCAGTACCGCGGGCGTACGGAGTTCAAGGGCGACCACGGTCACCACGGCGAGGGCAACCGCCGACACGGCGCAACCGGCGAGATCCTCGAGCTTCGCGTTCCGCCGGGAACGCGCGTGACGCGCGCCGACGGATCGATCGAGGCAGAGCTCAACGAGCCCGGCGAGCGCGTGATCGTTGCGCGCGGCGGAACGGGCGGCCGCGGCAACAAGCAGTTTGCGACCAGCACGCAACAGGCGCCGCGCTTTTCTGAATCGGGCCTGCCGGGCGAAGAGGTCGACATTGACCTGCGCCTTCGGTTGCTGGCTGACGCCGGCCTCGTAGGGCTCCCCAACGCAGGTAAGTCTTCATTGCTCGACCGGATGACCGCAGCTGCGCCGAAGATCGCCAACTATCCCTTCACCACGCTTGAGCCCGTGCTCGGAACGCTCGACGCCGAAGATCGTCAGCTTGTGCTTGTGGACATCCCCGGACTGATCGAGGGCGCGCACGAGGGGGCCGGCCTCGGCCACGACTTTCTCGCTCACGTCGAGCGCTGCAAGCTCCTGGTGCACGTGCTTGATCTTGCGCCGCTCGACGACTCGGATCCAGTCGAGAATTTCGAGACGATCGAGAACGAGCTGGCAGAGCACGACGGGCGGCTCGCGAAGCTCCCGCGCATCCTCGCGCTCAGCAAGGCCGACCTGGTCGCGCCCGATGTCGGGGCGGCCGCGCTGGCCGAATGGAAGGAACGCCTGGGCGATCGCATGCTCGCCTACGTGCTCACGTCTTCGGCGACGCGCGAGGGTCTTGACGAGCTGCGTTCAGCAATCTTCAAGTTCGTCCCGGCCGAGGTCGAGGCGTCGCACTACATCCCCGGGGTCGGCGATCGACCGGCGCCGGTGATCGATCGCCCTGAACACATCGTCTACAAGCCGGTCGACCGCGACGGCTTCGCGGTCGAAGAGACCGCGCCGCGCGTTTTTGCAGTCCGTGGCAAGGGCATCGAATTGCTGCTGGCGCGCTTTGATGTCGGCAACGACGAAGCGCTACGTCATGTCGAGCAGCGTCTTCGGTCGATCGGCGTCATCCGCGAGCTCGAACGCAAGGGTTTCGAGTCGGGCGACGAAATAGAGATCGCGGGCGAGCGTTTCGAGCTCGACATCTGATCGCATGCGCAGAGACATGACCAGTGACGACCTGAAGCGATACTCGCCGCTTGCCGCGATCGTCGCCGTCTTCCTGATCGTTGTCATCGTGCTCCTCACCGGCGGGGGCGACGAGCAGTCAGCCGAGCAGTCCGTCGCCGAGAAGCCCGCAGCCAAGGCCGTCGCAAAACAGCCGATCGTCACGGCCGCAACCGGCGCGACAGCCGGCGTCACGCCGCAGTCGACCGAAAAGGTGAGCGGCCCGCACGATGACCCCGTGCCGATCCTGATGTACCACGTGACCAAGGCCGCGCCGCCCGCCGGCACGCCGTATCCCGAACTGTGGGTGTCTCCCGCCGACTTCAAGGGGCAGATGAACTGGCTTGCCGACAACGGCTACACAGGGATCACGATGGCGCAGCTGTTCAACTACTGGGATGACGGCTTCAAGCTGCCGGAGAAGCCGGTGGTGATCTCATTTGACGACGGCTATCCGAGTCACGCGAAGACGGCGCGTCCCGTGCTGGCAGGGCACAAGTGGCCGGGCGTGCTTTTTCTGAAGCTGGGCAATGTCAACAATCCCGAATCCGGCCTGAGCGCCTCTCACGTGAAGTCGCTGCTGGCCAGCGGTTGGGAGCTCGGCTCGCACACGATCGATCACTCCGATCTGACGACGTTGTCGGCGAGCGAGTTGGAGGTTGAAGTGGCCGACTCGAAGGAACAGATCTCGGACAAGTTCGGCGTCCCGATCGAGTTTTTCTGTTATCCAGCCGGCAAGTTCGACGCCACGGTCGTGGCCGCCGTTGAGGCGGCCGGCTACAAAGGAGCGACCACGGTTCTGGACGGCCTGGCCACCCCGGACAAGCCGTACGAGCTGAAGCGAATCCGCATCAACGGCAACGACGGGGTCGACGGCTTCGCCTCAAAGCTGCGCGCGGCCGAGCAGTAGGTTTACCGCCATGTCCGTAGTGATCAAAATTGGCTCTAACGTGGCGACCGACGAGAGCGGCGCGATGCGCCAGGACATCGTCGAGTCCCTCGTGGCGCAGGCCGCGGAGCTGCACAAGGCCGGCACCGATGTGGTGATGGTGACCAGCGGCGCGATCTCGCGCGGCATCCAGCTGCTCGGGCTGCCGGGCCGCCCGACGGCGATGGCCGAGCTTCAGGCGTCCTCTGCAGTCGGCCAGGGCCAGGTCTACTCGGCATACGACAATCTTTTTGAGTCGCATGGAATTGCCACCGGGCAGATCCTGCTGACCGCGACCGACTTCTCGACGCGCTCCACGTATGTGAATGCCAAACAGACGCTGCGCACTTTGCTCGACTGGCACGTCGTGCCCGTGATCAACGAGAACGACACGACGGCGACTGACGAGATCACCTTCGGCGACAACGACTTTCTCGCAGCGCAGGTGGCAATCCTCGTGGGCGCGCGGCGGCTCGTGCTCGCGACTGACATCGACGCGCTCTACACGGCCGATCCGGGCAAGGACTCGGCGGCCGAGCGCGTCGCGACGGTCGACGATTTCTCCGAGCTCGACGGCATGGCGATCGGCGGCTCGGCCAGCGCGATCGGCTCTGGTGGCATGCGCTCAAAGGTCCGCGCAGCAGAGATCGCAACGGCCGGCGGGATCGAAGTGGTGGTCTGTGGCGGCAAGAAGGCGGGCGCTGTCGCGCGCGCGGCTGCCGGCGACACGGGGGAGGGCACGCACTTTGCTGCGCATCCGCAACCGCAGAGCAGCTTCAAACTCTGGATCCGCTACGCCAAGGAGGCCAGCGGCACGCTGTCTGTGGACGCCGGAGCCGGGCGCGCTCTGCGCGAGAAGGGCACGAGCCTGCTGCCGGTCGGCATCGCCGAAGTGTCGGGCGATTTCGCGGCCGGTGACGCGATCGAAATCTTTGTCAACGGTGGCGGCGAACAGCCGATAGGTAAAGGAATTGTCAATTACAGCTCCGACGAGCTGCGCAGGATCAAAGGGCTAAAGTCGGAAGCAGTTCAAGATCTGATGCCGCACGCCACCGACGAGGCGGTTCATCGCGACAACCTGGTGCTCACCTAG
Source organism: Thermoleophilaceae bacterium (assembly GCA_016463365.1). Next base: position 6,016 of record JAEMRJ010000005.1, read on the forward strand.
ATGAACAACGAACCCGAAATGACATCCGCCGAGGACTTCGACGGCACGACGATCAACGCGAGCACCGACTACGAGATCCGCGAGCTCACCACGAGCCAGTCGGACATCGACAGGATCTACCCGATCCTCCATCAGCTGCGCGATCACCTTTCCAAGGACGATTTCGCCGAGCGGTACGTCGAAACGTTTGAAGGCTCGAACTACCGCGTCATCGGCGTGATGGTCGGCGAAGAGCTGCGCGCGATAGCCGGCTTCCGTTTTCTCCTGAACATGGCGCTGGGCAACGCGCTCTACATCGATGACCTGGTCGTGGGTTCCGAGTGGCGCTCAGAGGGCTACGGCGCTGCGCTGGTCAAGTACCTGGAAGGTGTGGCGATTGCGATCGGCGTGGACGCGATCCGCCTGGACTCTGCCGTCCACCGCCTGGACGCCCACCGCTTCTACGAGCGCGAGGGCTTCTACTTCTATTCGAAGCACTTCGTGCGCGAGCTCTAGCCGAATCTCTTTCTGGCCGCGGCCCTCGCCACTCGCACCTTTTCGGTGTCGTTGAAGAACTCGATGTAGTTGTCCCTTCCGCCGAAGGCCTTCAGCGGGATCGTTGCATCTATGAAAGGGTCGCGGATTTCGCCTGTGTAGATGGCGTGGGTGCTGTTGGTTGTGCGGGCGGTGGCGTCCGGGTTGAGGTGGATGTAGGCCATGACGTTGATGATGTCGTCGCCGCCCTGGACGCGTCGAGCTTTGAAGGGTGCTTCGAAGACCGGGCCGGTCTGCTGATGGCGGTCGTTGAAGTAGGCGGCGTAGCTGATCTTTGTGGCAGTGATGATGCGGCTGGTGGCGTCGCCACGGCTGCCGTTCTGAGTGAAGAGGTGCTGGTGGTTGCGAAGGCTTGCCGTGGCGAGGAGCTTTGGACGCTCCTTGGCCGGGGCGCGGTTGATCATTCGGCGCAGGGTTGCGTGGAACTGGTCGTGGTCTTTGCGGTCGAGGAAGATCGGTTTGCGGTTGTGGCCGCGGAGCTGGGAGTGGATCAGTTGGTTCGGGCGGTAGTTGCGTTGGCGGTATTTGGAGGCCATGCTTCTTTAAGGGTTTGGGTGAGGAAGATTCACCCTGCCTGTTTGAGGTATTTGTCATCGATAAAGGGGTGGACACGCGACGCTTGGTGGGCAGGTCTGCGCAAATTGCGGGAAAGTTTGTGGCGGATGCAACACTGCCTTGGCACCTGGTGCCAAGGCAGTGCAACAACGGATACAAACTTCCGCGCAAATTGCGGCTTTCAACCAAACTCCAGGAACACACGCAACCCCACGGGCATCAACGTGTTCCAACCACCAATGAGCGCCAATCCCGCACGCCACATCCTCACCCTTTTATCGATGCCGCTTTTGCTGGCAGCGCTCCTGATCGCCACCCCGGCCGGAGCCGCCACAAAGAACCCAAAACCCCCAAAGACCCCAACCGTCAAGCCCGGCTATTTCCCGTACTCCTGCAGTCGCCCCAAAGCCCACTCGGCCGTGCGCAGGTTGGAGAAGGGTGACTCCTGGCGCTTCTCAAAGGCCTACGACTTTCCGTTCTACGGCTACACCCCCCGCGGCAGGAACACCGTGATCTGGGGCTTCATCAAGAACAACAGCCTGCGCACGGCGCCGTATCCGTCAGCGAACCTGCCTTCTTGTCGGGTCGGGCGCTTCGGCACCGAGGATCGCGCGGCGCACAAGGCCGGCAAGTACTTCGAGATGCTCGAACCGATCGACGGCCAACGGGTCTACGAGTTCAAGGACACTTTCGATCGCCACATCGCGACGCTTGAGTGGAAGGATGAATCGCCCGTCTCGTACCACCCCTCGCGTTGGGGCTGGTACATCGACGGCAAGTGGGCAGGCCGCGAAGCGACGCGTGCTTTCGAAGCGCAATCAAAGGCTTGCAAGTTGATGACGGTCCCTGTCGCGGGCACCGACGCCGCGGGCCAGCCGGTCACCACGTACCAGTGGGTGCGCGACCCGCGCTACGTGATGGTCTCGTTCGCACCCAACCTGGGCGCGCCCGGCAGAGGCGCGACGCCCAAGGGCGTCAAGAATCTCCGTGTACGGGCGTTCCTGGATCGTCGGGCGATCCCGCCCGAGTTGATCTCGATCGCCGACGGGTACGACCAGGGCTGCGGCGAATCAGCACTGCCGCCAAGACTTGAGGAGCAGACGCTCAAGGCCTTCTACTTCGACAGTGGATTCGGTCCGAACAACTCCTATCTGCGCGGCTACTACTTCGGCGAGAGTCCGACGACGATCTTGACGCTCCCCGGCGAGTCCAAACTGCGCAACACCTACCCGCTCAACGTCTACAACCCGCGACCGCACTACAACGACGCCACCTACGCCGTCGTCAACACCACCGGCGTGGCCGGCGGAGGCATCGTGCGGGGAATCGTCCAGAGCACCCGCGACCGCCTCACGCTCTACGACGAGATGCGTTACTGCGACCCCAACTACACGCTTCGCAACATGCAGCTTCGCAAAGGCAAGAAGCACTACAAGAAGTCGCTCTACTTCCCGCCCTACACCTACAGCGCTCAGAACAAGAAATCGGTGCGCTGGGTCTTCGGCCGGATCGAGCCTGACCCGACAACGCTGACTGCCGACCAGGCCATCGCCCGAAACCACCCGGCCAGCCAGCGGCTCTTCGCCTGGTTTCCGATCAACTGCGATCGCTGAGCCGCCCGGTACCTTGTGAGTACCGATGGCGACCGCACAAAAGACAGTCACAGACATCTGCGCAGAGGCCAAAGCCGCTTCGCGCCAGCTCAGCCTGCTCGACAGCGCGACCAAGGATCTGGCGCTGAACGCGATCGCCGACGCGCTCGACGCGCAGGCAGACCAGATCGTCGCCGCCAACGCCAAGGACCTCGAAGCCGGCCGCGAGAACAACCTCGAGGCAGCGCTGATGGACCGCCTGATGCTCGATCACGAGCGGCTCGCGTCGATCGCGAATGACGTCCGCAAGATCGCCACGCTCGAAGACCCCGTCGGCCGACTGATCCGCGAATTCAAGATGTACAACGGCCTCGATGTGCGCAAGGTCGCCGTCCCACTCGGCGTGATCGCCGTCGTCTACGAGGCCCGCCCGAACGTCACGATCGACGCTGCGGCGCTCTGCCTGAAGAGCGGCAACGCGATCGTGCTGCGCGGATCGTCGATCGCAGCGCACTCCAACGCCGTGCTCGCCCAGGTGGCGCGCGATGCGATCGCATCGGCCGGCGTTCCCGAGGCCGCAATCTCGATCGTCAGCGGCGGCGACCGCGAAGAGCTGCGCGACCTCGGCACCCAGGAGGGCGTGATCGACCTGATCATCCCGCGCGGCGGCGAGGGCCTGAAGGCCGCGCTGAAGGCCGTCGCCACGGTCCCGGTCATCTATGCCGCCGCCGGCAACAACCACGTCTACATTGACGCCTCGGCCAATCTCGACTGGGCTGAAGAGATCGTCGTCAACGCCAAGGTGCAGCGTCCCGGAGTCTGCAATGCAGCAGAGACGCTGTTGGTGCACAGCGACGTCGCGGCTGAATTCCTGCCGCGCGTGCTCAAGCGGCTTGAGTCTGAAGGCGTCGAACTGCGCGCCGACGCTCAGGCCCGCGCGCTCGCCGGCGTCGACTCCGGCGAGATCGCCGCAGTCGAGGACGCAGACTGGGACACCGAGTATCTCGCCCTGATCCTCGCCGTCCGCGTGGTCGACTCCGTGGAGACCGCGATCGAGCACGTCAACCTCCACGGCACCGGCCACTCCGAGGCGATCGTCACCGACTCAAACGCCGCAGCCCACAAGTTCACCAGTCAGATCGATGCTGCCTGCGTCTACGTGAACGCTTCAACGCGCTTCACCGACGGCGGCGAGTTCGGCCTCGGCGCCGAGATCGGCAACTCCACCCAGAAACTCCACGCGCGCGGGCCGATCGCCCTTCGCGAGCTCTGCTCCTACAAATACGTCGTCGAGGGCGACGGCCAGGTTCGTGAGTAACGATGCGCGTCGGCATCCTTGGCGGCACGTTCAGCCCGGTGCACCACGGCCACGTGATCTGCGCGCAGGAGGCGCGACTGCAGCTCGAACTCGACGTCGTGCGCCTGATGCCGGTCGGGACCCCGCCGCACCGTCATCTGCAAGCAGGAGAGGACCCCGGCGATCAGCACCGGCTTTCCATGCTGCGTCTGGCGCTGATCGGCCAACCCGGCCTGGAGCTCGCAACCACCGAGCTCGAGCGGGCGGGCACGTCTTACACCGTCGATACGCTCACTGAGTTGGTTGATCAAGAACCACAGGCGCAGTTCACGCTCATCATCGGAGCCGACCAGGCGATGTCCTTCGGCAACTGGTGTGATCCCGAGCGGATCGGTCAACTGGCCGAGATCGCGGTGGCCGCCCGTGTGGATCACAACCGCGACGAAGCGATCGCCGAAGTCATCCGCGCGACGGGCGGCAAAGAGCCCGTGTTGTTCGAGATGCCGCGCGTCGACATTTCATCCACCTTTATCCGCGACCGCATATACGGCGGAACCACCGTCGCACACCTGGTGCCGGCTGGGATTCCAGAACTGATCGAAGAGGCAGGCCTTTACCGATGAGCACGACAAGTCAGAAGACAATCACCGGCGAGCAGATCTCACGGCGCATCGCGGGGCTGCTTGACGACAAGAAGGGCGTCGAGATCGTCGCCCTGGACGTTCGCGGACTGGCCAACTTCGCCGACTACTTCGTCTTCTGCAGTGGTCGCAGCGACCGTCAGGCCAAGGCGCTCCACGATGCCGTCCGCGAGGGCATGAAGATCGATCCTGAGCTGCTCCCGGTGCACACCGAGGGCGAGCGCGAACGACGCTGGATCCTGCTCGACTACGGCGACGTGATCGTGCACATCATGATTCCCGAGGTACGCGAGTACTACCGCCTCGAGCAGCTCTGGGGCGACGCTCCGCGGCTCGAGCTGGACCTCTCGCCGGCCGAAGCGGTCGCCGACGACGCAGCCTGATGCGGGGCTGCAGGTGGCCAGCATCACAGACTCACACCTGGTCGTCAACCGCGGCCTGAGCATCCCTCTGACCGAGATCGAGCTGCGGACATCGCGCTCGTCGGGGCCGGGCGGACAGCACGCCAACAAGACCGAGAGCCGGGTGGAGGCCGTATACGACATCACCAGGTCAACGGCTCCGACCGATTCGCAGCGGGCGAAAATGCTGAAGAAGCTCGGTCCGGTCGTGCGGGCAACCGCGCAGGATGAACGATCCCAGCTACGCAACCGGGAGCTCGCGCTCATGCGGCTCGGCATGCGGGTCGCCGATGCTCTGATCGTGCGCCGCAGTCGCGTCGCCACCAAGCCGTCCAGGGCGTCGAGGCAGCGACGCGTCGCGGAAAAGAAGGCGCGATCTCAGACCAAAGAGGCGCGCCGCCCGCCAACGTCTGACGACTGAACAAGTACGCTTTCTTCACTATGGCTTTCGCTTCGAACTACCGCCGCGGCCTCGAGCTGCTCTTGATCCTGCTGGCTCTGGTCCTGTTCGCGTCAACCGCCGAGGCGGCATCCAAGACGGTCACCTACAAGGGCAAGGCGACTGCCATCAACAGCGACTTCAGCTACGGAGCGGCCAAAGCCAAAGTCCGATCCTCGAAGCTCTCTTACCTGAAGCTCGACAGCGTCTCGGCAAGCTGCGGCTACAGCACGATCCTGCGCGTCCAGGTCTACGACGCTGCCAGCAAAGTCATGAAGATCACCAAGGGATCGAACAAAGTCAAGAACGGCAAGGTGAAGATGAGCTTCATGCCCGACCCCGATCTCGACGCGACGATCGAGCTCGACCTGAAGGTCAGCAGTTCGAAGGTGACCGGAACCGTGAAGGAATCAGGCGTCTGCACCGCCTCCGCGAAGGTCAACCTCAGGCGTTAGTCGGTCACCCATGGAGCTAGACGGGTTCGAACCGTCGACCTCTTGCATGCCATGCAAGCGCTCTACCAGCTGAGCTATAGCCCCGTGCGCGAGGGATCTTAGCGCTCGCGTCATGTCGTGAACCCGCGCCAACAGCGTGAAGAGAAAGTTCATACGTCCAGTTTTACCCGCTAATAGCGAACTTTCATACTCCGTTTGGTTCAACAAAACCGGCTGATCGACCGATGAATCAGGAATGGCAGACTCTTGGCTAATCCGCGACGGCATGGATCGTGAGCGGATGCTCGACATGGACAGGCGCATCAATCCGTTGCGGACGGCTGCGCTTGGCGTGCTGGGCATGACCTTGGTGATCGGTACGCCATGGATGGGCGCGCGGACGATTGCCGGGCTGCTGATTGCCGTCCTGACCGCCGGAGTCTTCTTCAAAGTCGCCGCCGCCAGAGCCGAATCGTTCGAGAAGCCCGAATATGTGCTCTTTGCCGGGTGGTTCGGCGCGGAGGTGCTGATCGCGGTCTGCATCATCATCACCGGCGGGGCAACCTCGCCGGCGCTCGCCTGGATGGCGATTCCGGTCGTCACTCTGAGCGCCCGATTCTCAACGCGCGGAGTGATCGTGGGAGTGACCACAACTCTGGGGCTGCTGATCATCGCGATCGTTTCACGCAACTTCGGAACGGTGATCGACGACCCGATGTATGCGGGCGCGTCCCTGGCGATGGTGTTGTCGGTTGCGATTCTCTCGGCGGCGCTGATGCTCTCCGACGTCGAGCACAGGACGGAAGCCGTGATCGATCCGCTCACCGGGCTGCTCAACAGAACTGCGCTGCGCAACCGCACGAACGAACTCGCCCAGCGCTCTGCCTACTCGGCTGAACCCGTGGGCGTGATCGTCGCCGACATCGACCGCTTCAAGGACATAAACGACCGGTTCGGTCACGCCGTGGGCGATGCGGTGCTCAAGGACATCGCCTATGTGATGCGCAGAGAACTACGGGCATTCGACCTGGCCTATCGGATCGGCGGCGAGGAGTTTCTTGTCCTGCTTCCCGGAGCGAACTCGGAAGAGGCCAAGGAATTTGCCGACGAGTTGCACAGAGTGCTTGGAGCAGCCCCGCGAGGCGGGCACGACGTGACGGTCAGCTTCGGCGTGAGCGCCTCGCGTTACGGCGACATCTTCGATTACGACAAAGTTTTTGAGCATGCCGACGCCGCTCTCTACCTGGCCAAGAACAGCGGACGCAACCAGGTTCGCGTCGCCGACGAAGAGAAAAGCGTCGCCGGCGCGGGCGGCGGATTCGCGCCTCATGCAGCTCATATGAGCTGATCCGAGCCGCGAGCCGCTACGAATATCACTCGTGGCTCACTACAAAGCGACCGTTCAAAGCAAAGTACCTCCCGCACAGGCCTTCGCGCTGATGGCCGATTTCGCCAAGGCCGAAGAGTGGGATCCGGCGACAAAGAGCTCCAGGCAACTGGGCAAGGAGCCCGTCGGTGTCGGAGCGCGATTCGAGCTGGAGATGGAAATCTTTGGGCGCGAAAACACGATCGTCTATGAGATCGTCGAGTACGACTCGCCCTCCCGCGTCGTGTTGCGCGGCGAGAACTCCGGGTCGGTCTCGGTCGACGAGATTTCCGTGGCGCCGCACGAAGGCGGCTCTGCCGTCACATATGAGGCGACCGTCACGATGAAGGGCGGGTTCAAAGTGATCGGTCCCTTCTTTGCGCCAGTGTTCAAGAAGATGGGCGATGAAGCACGCGAGCGCATTGCGCCGTGGCTTGATCAACACGCCACCGACGCATCGTGAGACAACGTCGCGTCGCGGTGATCGGTGCGACCGGCTACGTCGGCGGTCGGCTGCTCGACCGGCTCGTTGACGACGGCTTCGAGGTCGCCGCGCTCGCCCGGACTCCGGCCAAGCTCGCCAGTGTGGTCGCCGAGGCCGAGGGCGCGATCAGCGTGTACAAGGCCGATGTGCAGGACGTCGATTCTCTCGCGGAAGGGCTCGAAGGGGCCGAGGCTGCGTTCTATCTCGTGCATTCACTCGGCGAGGGAGCAAGCTTTGTTGACGACGACACCGCCGGCGCGCGCAACTTTGCCCGGGCATGCGAGCGCGCTGGTGTTGGTCAGATCATCTATCTGAGCGGACTCGGCGCCGAGGGTGGTGATCTCTCTGAACACCTCAGCAGTCGGCATGCCACAGGGGATGCCCTGCGCGAGGGGTCGGTGCCTGTCACCGAACTGCGCGCGGCGATCGTCGTCGGTTCGGGCAGTGCGAGCTTCGAGATCGTGCGCGATCTGGCCCGGAAACTGCCGGTGATGGTCGCGCCGAAGTGGGTCAGCAGTCGTTGTGAGCCGATCGGCATCCGCGACGTGGTGAGCTACCTCGTCGGCACGCTCGATGAACCGCGCACGATCGGGCAGACGCTCGACATCGGCTGCGGCGAGGTCCTCACGTATCGCCGAATGATGGAGATCTGCGCCGAAGAGCAGGGGCGTAGATGCCTCGTGATCACGGTCCCGGTGCTCACCCCGCGCCTGAGCTCCTACTGGCTGCACCTTGTGACCAGCGTCGACATGAAAATCGCAAGGCCGCTGATCGAGGGTCTGCGCAATGACGTCGTGACTCAGGATCACAGAATCAGAGAGTGGATCGACTTTGAGCCGGCCGATTACCGCACATCGGTAAGTCGCGCGCTCGACCGCGAACTCGGCCGAACTCGCAGGGAGTCGCGTTGGACCGATGCGGGCCTGCCGGCAAAGGTCAGGCCTTCGGTCAAGGCATTCACCGACAGTCGCCGTTTCGACACGGCGCTCCCGCCGGAGGAACTCTTCAGGCGCGTCTCGCGGATCGGAGGCGGCTTCGGATACGGACGTACCGCGGACATCCTCTGGAAGCTCCGCGGCTTGATCGACCGGATCGGCGGGGGCCCGGGGCTGCGTCGTGGTCGACCGTTTGGTGGTCAACTGCATACCGGGGATGTCGTCGACTTCTGGCGCGTCGTCGAGTCGAAGGAGCCCGAGCGGCTCGAGCTGGTCGCCGAGATGCGCGTGCCCGGCGAGGCGCGACTTGTCTGGACGATCGAACCGACCGCCCGGGGCTCGGTGCTTGTCCAGACCGCGACGCTGACCAACGAGAGCTTGCTTTCTGGAATCTACTGGTACCTCGTCGCGCCGGCGCACAACTGGGTCTTCAACCGCATGGCCCTGCACCTGATGTCTGATTGACTCTCGGGCATGTCAAAGAACCTTGTGATCACCGGAGCCTCGACGGGAATTGGCGCAGCGACCGCTCGCGCCGCAGTGGCGGCAGGCTGGAAAGTCGCGCTCGGTGCGCGCAGCTACGACAAGCTCGAAGCCCTCGTCGCAGAGCTCGGCAGCGAAAACGCGATCGCCGTCCGGACCGACGTCACTGACTTTGATCAGGTGCAGAGGCTCATGGACGAGACGATCGAGCGGTACGGCAGCATCGAGGGAGTCTTTGCGAACGCCGGGTTCGGCGCCGCTCGTGGTTTCATGAACGAGTCCGTCGAGCACTGGCGAGAAATGGTGCTCACGAACGTCCTGGGCGCCGCGCTGACGATCCGCGCGGCGATGCCGGCGATCATTGACAGCAAGGGCCACTTTGTTCTGACCGGCAGCATCGCGGGAACGCGCGCGCTTCCCGGTTCGCTCTACTCGTCGACCAAGTTTGCGGTACACGGCATGGCCGAGTCGCTCAGGCAGGAGCTGGGCGGCACCGGCGCGCGCGTCACGCTGATCGCGCCGGGCATGGTCGACACGCCGTTCTTCGACAACGGCGCAGGTCCAGATGCGCTTGTTGCCGACGACATCGCCCGTGCGGTGATGTACGCGATCGAGCAACCGCAGCACGTCGACGTGAACATGATGCTCGTGCGGCCGACCGCGCAGGAGCTCTAATTCACGCCCGTATCTGAACTGCCTGCGACGGTCTCCTCACGTCGCAAGATTCCGCATGACCAGTAGAGCAATATATGAATGCCCCGAATAGGGGATATAAATACAGTGATAGTTGGATAGAATTCTCTGCCTCGGCCGCATCACTTCAGGTGCGGTAAGCGATTGAACGGAGGATTTCTTGTCGACAAAACCAACTGCCAAAACGCGACGCATCTCGCTCGTGGTGCTGATCGCAGCGCTTTCGCTGGCCATGCTGGCCGGAGTACTTCTGTCGCGCTCCAACGTGAAGCCGGTGCAGGGAGAGCATTCGCAGGTCGTGACCGGCGCGACTGGCGTGGTTTGGGCCGCAGACTGGGTTCACGGCGGCAAGGACATCGCCGGGACGTCAGCAGCCGCAACCGTGATTGTGCGGGCACGCGTGAAGTCGATACGCGAAGGCGAATCGCTGAAGACTCCTTCGGCTCAGGACGTCGCTCCGCTTCCGACCCAGGTCATCGGATTTGAGACGCTTAAGGCGATCAAAGGTTCGCCAGGAACGACCTTCGAGCTGTTCAAGACCGGAACCCAGACGAAGTGGCTCGAGGATGACCCGGCGTATCAGTTGGGCGAGACGTATCTCTTGTTCCTCGAGAAGCGCCCCGACGGCCGCTTTATCCCCTTGGGGCCAGACGGTCGAATGAAACTCGGCGGTGACGGGAGTCTCAAGGTGCAGTCTGACGGGCCGATTTCACGGCAACTCACGAAACCGGCGACCGATGATCTGACCGAGGTCGAGACCGCAGCGAAGGGTGGAAACTAGTCATGTGGACTTCAACGAAGCGACTTACGGGGACCCTCGTGCTGCTGACCGCGCTGCTGGTTGTGAGCGTGACTGCAATCGCGAGCGCCCACATCTTCAACTACAACGGCCAGTGGCTGCACAACGCCCACAATCGCAACTACTACGTGTATCAAGGGACCAGTTCGGTTTGGAGCGCGCAGTCTCGCCAGGCTCAGATTGACTGGGACAACGTGATGAACGGAAGTTTGCGATTCAACAGCGTCGCGCACGACAGCTCTGTCATCCACACCGTTGATCAGGCGTACGGGCCAACTGGCTGGATAGGCCTTGCGCCGCACTCCGCCTACCACGGCGGACACGGACACGTTCAGCTGAATCTGACCTACGGAAACGGGGCCGCCTATCAGGTCAAGCGTCAGGTCGCCTGTCACGAGATGGGCCACATGGTGGGTCTTGCGCACTCCGGCGACGCGACCGACTGCATGGTCACACCGGTCAACATCAATCAGCCGATGTCACTTGGAGCAGGGCACCGCGACCAGATCCGCGGACAGTACAACTCGACCGGTCACTAGGAAGGTGGCACCGCTCGGCGACCGCGACCACGCGATGAGGCAGAATCTGTATATGGACTCACGGATTCATAGGGACATCACGCGTGTCGCGGTCGACTGCGGAGTCGTGTTGGTCGTGGCAGTGGCAGTGGCGGTCGCCGTCGCAAGCTGGCCCGCGCAGTCAAGCGCCGTCACGAGCCGATCGGTGCGGCCTGTTGTGAACAGCGTGAAGATGCTCACTCCCAGCGAAGATCGGGAAGGCAACTGGGTCAGCGTGCGTGCACGCGATGCAGACGCCACAGTGATCTCGCTTGAACTTCGACACCCGTCCGGTAACAAGGTGATTGCTGACGGGACATGTGAAACCGTCGCGAACAGGCGCAAACATACCGACGGTCGCCAGACTCGAATGTGGCTTCCTCTGGAGGGAGCGCCCGCTGAGGGCAATTACGTCTTGAGAGTCCGTGCCTATTCCGTCCGCTGTGACTCAAAATCCCATGGCTCGGGTCAATGGGGGCGTTACCGGACATTCACGCTGGATCGTGGCTCCAACTAATCTCGCAGGCCACATGGCCGAGCAAGAGATCCAACACAGCGACGAGATCCAGCACCTGCGGTACGACCCGACCCAGATCGAGCCCAAGTGGCAGCAGGTCTGGCGCGACGAGAAGACCTGGCACGTCGGCAACAAGCCCGACGGGCGCCCGAGCTCGTACGTGCTCGAGATGCTCCCTTACCCGTCCGGCGAGCCGCACATGGGCCACATGAAGGTCTACTCAGTCGGCGATGCGCTTGCGCACTACCGCCGTCGCAACGGCATGCGCGTGCTGCACCCGATGGGCTACGACAGCTTCGGTCTCCCGGCAGAAAACTTCGCGATCAAGACCGGCCGCCCGCCGCGCGAGTCGACCGAGGACGCGATCGCCGAGTTCCGTCGCCAGTTTGAAACCTGGGGCGTCTCGATCGACTGGGACCGTGAGTTCGGCACGCACCAGCCCACGTACTACCGCTGGACGCAGTGGATCTTCCTGAAGCTTTTTGAGGCCGGCCTTGCCTACCAGAAGGAAGCGGCGGTCAACTGGTGCCCGAACGATCAGACCGTGCTCGCCAACGAGCAGGTCGTCGACGGGCACTGCGAGCGCTGCGGCCACGCGGTCGAGATCAAGCAGCTCAAGCAATGGTTCTTCAAGATCACCGAGTACGCCGACCGCCTGCTCAACGACATGAGCACCGAGCTTGACGGCTGGCCGCAGAACGTCAAGACGATGCAGAAGAACTGGATCGGTCGATCTGAGGGCGCAGAAGTCGTTTTCACCTGCAAGTCGATCGACGTCGACTATCCCGTCTTCACCACGCGCCCCGACACGCTCTTCGGCGCGACGTTCTTCGTGCTCTCGCCCGAGCACCCCGACGTCACGAAGATCGCTGCCGGCACCGGCCAGGAAGAAGCCGTGCGCGAGTACGTCAACGCCAGCGCGCAGAAGACCAAAGAAGAGCGCGGCGACGACGACAAGGAAAAGACCGGCGTGTACCTGGGCCGCACGATCACCAACCCGGTCAACGGCGAAGAGATTCCGATGTACGTCGCCGATTACGTGCTCATGGAGTACGGCACCGGCGCGATCATGGCCGTCCCGGCGCACGATCAGCGCGACTACGAGTTCGCCAGGAAGTTTGAGATTGAGATCCGCCAGGTGATCGCGCCGGCAGGCGAAGACGTCGAAGTTCCCGAGGACGCCGCCTACGTCAGCTCGACCGGCAGCGACGTGCTCGTCAACAGCGGTGAGTTCACCGGGCAGAGTTCGCTCGAGGCCAAGGCCGCCGTGACTGACTGGTTGAAGACTTCAGGCCGCGGCGAGAGCACAGTCAACTACAAGCTGCGCGACTGGCTGATCAGCCGCCAGCGCTACTGGGGCTGTCCGATTCCGGTGGTGCACTGCGAGAGCTGCGGAATCGTCCCGATCCCAGAGGCCGCGCTACCCGTGCAGCTCCCCGAGATCAGCGACTACCTGCCCAAGGGCAAGTCGCCGCTCGCCGCCGCAACCGACTGGGTCGAGGTTCACTGCCCGACCTGCAAGGGCCCGGCCGAGCGCGAGACCGACACGATGGACACGTTCGTCGATTCCTCCTGGTACTTCATGCGCTACACCGACGCCAAGAACGACCGCGAGCCCTGGCACCGCGCGGTGCTGAACGAGTGGATGCCGGTCGACAACTACATCGGCGGCGTCGAGCACGCGATTCTGCACCTGATGTACGCGCGCTTCTTCACCAAGGCGCTGCACGACCTTGGCCTCGTGGGCGCGACCGAGCCGTTCAAGAACCTCTTCACCCAGGGCATGATCACCCGCGACGGCGCGAAGATGAGCAAGTCGCGCGGCAACGTGATCAGCCCGCGCAGCTACGTCGAGAAGTACGGCGCCGACACCGCGCGCGCCTACGTGCTGTTCATCGGTCCGCCTGAGCAGGACGCCGACTGGGACGACCAGGGGGTGGAGGGGGTCCACCGCTTCCTCGCGCGCCTCTGGCGCCTGGGCCTGGAGGTCGACACGGCCGGCGCAGGCAGCGGGGTGGAGGCTCCGACCTCAGTCTCGAGCGACGCCGCCAACGCAGTCATGCGCAAGGCCAACTGGGCGATCGACAAGGTCACGGTCGACATGGAGGGCCGCTTCGCCTTCAACACAGCGATCGCAGCGGTCATGGAACTGGTCAACGAGCTCTACAAGCAGAAGGACGCGCTGGTCAGCGAAGGCGGCGAGAGCGCGCAGGCGCTGCGCTTTGCCACGGCTTCTGCAGCATCCCTGCTGTTTCCTTTTGCCCCGCACGTCTCTGCTGAGGTGTTTGAGCTGCTTGGCGGTGGCCGCGTCTGGGAGGCCGACTGGCCCAAGGCGGACGAGAGCTTCCTGAAGTCCGACGAGATCACGTTGGTCGTCCAGGTCAACGGAAAGGTGCGCGACAAGATCACCGCGGCGGCCGACGCCACGCAGGAAGAACTGCTCGATCTGGCCAAGTCTTCCGAGAAGATCGCGGGCTACGTTGACGGCAAAGAGCTGATCAAAGAGATCGTCGTGCCGGGCAAGCTTGTGAATCTCGTGGTGAAGGGCTGAGCGCAGAAACCGCTATCTACGCGGCCGCGGAGTGACGCCGGTGCCCATTTTCTTGGCGGCGTAGTCGTCGAACGAGTTGGCGATCGTGTCGTAGCCGAGTGCGCGGTCCATCGCCTTGGCGTTGACTGCGGTCCAGCGGCGGAGGGCCCAGTCGCTGCGGCCGGACTTCTGCAGCCCGGCCATCTGGCGCAGCGAGCTCGGCATCAAGGTGGCGGCGGCATGGCCGGCCCATTTCAGGTTGACGGCGAAGGGCCACTCCTTGACAGACACCTTTCGCAGGTCGGGCCTGGCGACAAATTGGATCGTCTCGACTGCTGTCTGGCTCGCGCAGAGGTGAGGAATCATCGAGGCGAAGTACTCGCGATACTCCGCGCGGGATGTCGGAATCATCGCCGCCGGGATCCCCAGCAGCTCGCCGGCCACGACGTATTCCCTGAGATAGCGCTCCTGGTCTTCGTCACTCAGGTCGCCGACAAACTCGCGGCGGGCGACCAGCAGCGAATAGGTCTGGGCGCAGTGAACCCATAGAAGCGTCTCGGGATCGTTCGCGGAGAATTCGCGACCGGTGACGGGATCTGTGCCCCTGATGTGCGCGTGTACGCGTCGAACCTGCGCCGCTGCCTCATTTGCGGATGCGGTGTCGGAAAAGACGATGTGGTGCACGTACTGAGCAGTGCGGCGAAAACGGCCGAGCGGATCGGTCATGAAGTCCGAATGCATCGCCACGCCGGCCATCGCAAGCGGGTGGAGCGACTGGATCATCAACGCGCGAAAGCCGCCGACGATCGTGATCGGGTGTGAATGGATCTTCCAGGTCACGCTCTCGGGTCCGAACAGTCCCCAGTCGGCGTGCTCCTCAAGCTGCGCATCGATCTCCGCGAGGCGATCGCGGGTGAAGCGGCCGAATGGCTTGCGCAATTCGGATGCCGCTGTTTCGCGCTGGTCAGCGCGGTTGGATGCGTGGCGAGCTTCCATTTGGACGGATTGGTCGGGCCGGACAGGAAACGTCTTGTGTTGCTCAGATCGTGTCACCGAGACTCTGGGATCCTGATCCCAGATGCGACACTGCTTCGCAGTCTAAGGAGAATTCGTCACTTGCGCAATGGGTCGCGAAAAACCTTGCAGATTGCGGTAGTGATTGCTACTGGCTCGTAGGTGTCAGGCTGAGCACTTCTGGCTCGAATTCTGGCGCGGTGAGTTCTTCGGCACCGCTCTTGAGGCCGTCGATCTTGTCGATCGTCTTGTCGAGCTGACGCTCGCGCACGCCGGTGAGATCCTCCCACTGCTTGGTTGCCGTGTTGAATGCTCGTTGAACGCCCTGGGTCTGGTCTTTGTACTTCTCCCATTGCGCGCGGAAATCGCCGATCGCCCCCTGGATCTCGCGGGTCTTTGACTCCAGGCGGAAGTTGTCGGCCGACTGGCGGATCACGGCAAGCACCGCAAACAGCGTCAGCGGCGAGCAGATCACGACGTGGTTCTGGAGTGCGAAGTTGATGATCGTGGCGTCCTGCTCGTGGATGAAGCCGTAGATCTGCTCGTTGGGGATGAACACGAGCGTGTAGTCGAGCGTGCCCTCGGAAGGATTGATGTAGTCGCGGGTGGTGACTTCTTTGATGCGGTTCTTGGTGTCTCGCAGGAACTCTTTGGCGGCTGCGTCGCGTTCGGGGGCGGTGTCGGCTTCGAGGTAGCGGTTGAATGCGGCCATCGGCATCTTCACGTCCATGTTCAGCGTGCGCTGGTCGGGCAACAGGAATGTGAAGTCCGGGCGGCTGCCCTCGGCGGTGGTCTGCTGTTTGCGGTAGCTGACACCTTCGATGAAACCGGCGATGCGCAGAACGTCTTCGGCGACATGCTCGCCCCAGGCGCCGCGGGACTGGCTGCCGGAAAGCGCCTCGTTGAGCTTCTGGGTGTTCTGCTGGAGTATCTGGGTGGCCTCGCGGGACTGCTTGACGGCCTCGGCGATCTGGCCGAAGCTCTCGACGCGCTGCTTGTCGGTGTTGGTGACGAACTCGCGCACGCCCTTGAGCTCGGTGCGGATGTTCTCGAGGCCTTTGTCGATCTCTTGTTGGCGGGCTCTGAGCTGCTGCTCGCCGAGCTCGGTCTCTTGTTTGAGGTGGGACTTGGCGAGGTTGAGGAAGCTTTCAGTCTGCTTCTGGGCGACGGCGCTCTGCGACTCGAGCAGGCGGATCTCGAGTTCCTTTTCGTGCTCGGCGCGGTCGCGCTCGAGCTGCGCGAACAGGGCGGCGCTGCGCTGGGCCTCGGCGCGCGGCTGGACAAAGACGATGTAGGCGGCCAGAGCGAGGATTGCGATGACGGCGACTGCGAGAAGGGCGATTTCCATGATCAGGCCATCTTGTCAGGGTCGTGGGACGGAACGTACGTTCGGTCTGGCCGCAAAGATTTCACAGTTCTGACGCTGACCTGAAAGAAATCGGTCTTGATCGGTAACGCGCTGATCCGTAGCGTTGTGCGGGTGCAGGATACGAGCAAGCAGATGCTGGTCGTCTACGCCGCCGCGGCGCTCGCGGTGGCGCTGATCGGGGCGCGATATCTGCAGTCGGCTGCCGCCGAGGGCGGGGGCGGGGCCGCGAGTTTCAGCCGAGCTGATTCTGCGGCCGGGGCCAGTGGCGCTACCGGGCACGCGCAGGCGGCAAAGTTCCAGGCGCTGGTGGTCTACGTCTCGGGGGCGGTGGCGCGCCCCGGGCTTGTGCGCCTGCGCGACGGCGACCGGGTCGGCGACGCGGTCGAGGCAGCTGGTGGCGCGCGCGGCTCTGCCGACCTGAATCTGGTGAACCTGGCGGCGCCGGTCGCAGACGGTCAACAGGTGACCGTGCCGCAGCGCGCGAGTGGCGCCGCCGGGGCAACCGGGTCAAGCGGCCCGATCAGCCTCTCAAGTGCGTCGCTCGAGCAACTCGACCAGCTGGACGGCGTCGGCCCGGGGCTGGCGCAGAAGATCATCGACTATCGCGGCCAGCACGGAGGGTTTCGATCGATCGACGAACTCGGCGAAGTACCGGGGATCGGAGAGAAGCGTCTGGAGTCGTTACGCGCTCAGCTGCAGCCGTGACGCCGGCGGGGCAGACGATTCGCAATCACCCGAGGCACCTGCTCGCCGCGTCGCTCACAGCCGGGCTCGCGCTGTCGCGGCTGGATCCGGTCTGGCTGTTCGTGCTGGCGGCTCTGATCGTGATCGTTCTGACGGCGTCCAGATCGCGCGCCCACGTTGTGGTTGCGGCCAGCGCGCTGCTGCTGGCCGGGGCGGGAATCGGCACGAGCCGGCTGGCGTCGATCGATGCTGACCCGCTTGCATCGCTGGGCTCGGCGCAGGCGCAGGTGCGAGGCGAAATCGTTCTTCGCCCGCGCGAGCGGGTGACGGGCTCAACGGTGGTGCTGCGGGCGCACGCTCCATCAGGAGCGCGCCAGTTGATCGAGCTGCGTAGCTACAAGCCACTGCCTCTGGGCCTGAGGATCGGGGATGAGCTGCTCGCCACCGGCGCGCTCCGCGCCGTCTCGCCCCGCGAGGCGCGTTCACCCGAGGCCGCTTCCTACGCGAGATTCCTGCTGCGCAGCGGAATCCGCCGGCGCATGCAGGCCAGGTCGATCGAAGCCACGGGCGCGGCGCGGGCGGGCCCCGCCGGCGTGGTCGACAGGATTCGCAACCGCGCCGATGCCGCACTGGCGCTGGGACTTGCGCCGGAGCCGGCCGCGCTGCTTCGCGGCATGGTGCTCGGCGGCGACGCCGGACTTCCAGAGGCGACGGCCGAGGACTTTCGCGTGGCCGGGCTCAGCCACATCCTCGCCGTCAGCGGGCAGAACGTGCTGCTGATCGTGATCCTCGTGCAGGCGATCCTGATGGCGCTCGATCTGTCGCGCGCGTGGCGCCTCGGCGTGCCGGCGGTTGTGGTCGTGATCTACGTCCTGCTCTGCGGCGCGCAGGCCTCGGTCGTTCGCGCCGGGGTGATGGGGCTGGCCGGCCTCGCGACAATCGCTGCCTCGCGCAGATCGTCGCGAATCTATGCGCTCCTGCTGGCGGCGATCGTCGTTCTGTTCTGGAACCCGCGCGCCACCGCGGACATCGGCGCGCAGCTGAGCTTCGCGGCGGTGCTGGGGCTGATGGCGTTCACGCGGCCCTTCGCGGCCCGACTGGGGCGGCTGCCGGGCTGGGCCGCCGAGGCCCTGGCTGCGACCGCTGCGGCGACGCTCGCGACGGCTCCGCTGATGGCGTTTCACTTCGGTGCGGTCTCGCTGATCTCGCTGATGGCAAACGTGCTCGGCGCGCCGCTGATCGGCCCGATCGTCTGGATCGGGTCGCTGACAGCGGCGATCGCTCAGTTCTCGGTTGAGCTCGGCGCGCTGCTCAATGCGCCGAACTCGTTTCTGCTCGGGACATTGATCGAGCTGGCGCACGTGGCGGCCGCAGTGCCCGGAGCTCAGGTCGGGACGAGCGGCTTCGGCGCGGCCGGGCTGATCATCGGACTCTGCCTGGTGATGCTGCTGGCCGCGCGGGTCCACGGATGGATCCGACTGACGATTCCGCTGGCGCTCAAGCAGTTTCTCGCCTGCTCGTGCGTGCTGATGTTGCTTATCACGTACATGCACGGCGAGCCCGAGCCGGTTTCCCGGCCGGCGATCGTGATGCTCGA
This sequence comes from Thermoleophilaceae bacterium, assembly GCA_016463365.1. Next base: position 24,937 of record JAEMRJ010000005.1, read on the forward strand.
CGTCGGGCAGGGCGACGCCACGCTGCTGCTGGCAGCCGGAGGGTGCAACGTGCTGATCGATGGCGGGCCGCCCGGCGCCGGGCTCCAGCGAAAACTGCGCGCACTTGGCGTAGATCGGCTGGACGCCGTGCTGGCAACTCACGCTGAGACCGATCACTTCGCCGGAGTTCTCGAACTCGCCCGGTCGGGCGATGTCAGAATGAAAGCGCTGATCGATGGCGGCGGCAACACGCCAAGGCCTGAATACGCAGAGCTTCGCGAGCTGCTGCGAGCGGCGCAGAGCGTGACGGTGCCGGCGGTTGCCGGAGCCGCCTGGCAGTGCCCGGGCATCTCGATCCGCGTGCTCGGGCCCGCGCCGCAGCCGCCTGGAGCGCCGCCGCCGGCAGACCCCAACACCCGCGCCGCGGTCACGGTGATCGACGTCGGCGGCATGCGCATGTTTGCGACCGGCGACGCGGAGAGCCCCAACGTGCTCCCGCTTGCGCTGCCACCGGCAGACGTGCTCAAGGTTGCCCACCACGGAAGCGACGACCCGGGCCTGCCCGCTCTGCTTGAGCGGGTCCGTCCAGAGGTCGCGCTGATCGGGGTGGGAGCGGAGAATCGCTACGGCCACCCGACGCCCGCATCCGTGGCCGCGCTCAGCCGGGCCGGCGCAAATGTCTTTCGCACGGATCGCGACGGATCGATCCTCGTTCGGCCGGGCCCTGCTGGGAATCCCGTCGTTTCGACCACCGGGCCGGCTCGGTAGGGTCTTGGCCGATGGCTGGCCTCAAGCGCTCATACCTCTTTCACGGCGACGACGAAGTGAAGATTGACCAGGCGCGCACGCGGCTCGCCGCCCGCGCGCAGAAAGACGGCTCGACCTTCGAGTCGATCAGTGGCGATGCGCTCACCGCCGAAAACTTCGCCATGACGCTCACCTCGCCGAGCCTGCTGCCGGGCACGCGAATCGTGCTGGCTGACGGGATCGAAGCGTGGAAGGCGGCCGACGTCGGTCCCGCAGCCGACGCAGTTGAACTGCTGGCCGGCGGCGAGATTGACGCCGTCGCTGTTCTGGTCTGCCGCAAGAAGCCGCTGAAGGCGATCCTCGACGCGATCGAGACAACCGGCGGCGAGATCCACGAATACAAGACGCCGTCAGACGCCGAGCTTCCGCGCTGGCTGATCTCGCAGGCCAAGCCGCTCGGTGTGGAGCTTGACCCTGATGCGGCGGAGCTGCTGGTCGCAATCGTCGGAAAGCCCCCGAAGAAGGTGACCAGGGCGCAGGACTGGAGCCCGAAGCGCCGCCTGCTCAGCGAGCTTCAGAAGCTGGCGACCACCGCCGGGCCGGGCGGCACGATCGACACGGCGCTGGTCGCCGACGGAGTGCGCGGCGTGGCCACGTCGGAAATCTTTGATCTCACCGACCACGCGGTCTCCGGCAACACGAATGCCGCGATCCGCGACGCCGAGAAGCTCCTGGCCGCCGGCGAGCCGCCCGCACGGATCGTCGCGATGCTCGCGCGATCGTTCGGTCAGGTGCAGACAGTGGCGGCCTTGATCGAAGCGGGCCGCGCCGGCGAGATCACCGAAAACACCGGCATTCAGCCGTGGATTGCCAAGAAGTTGACTGCGCAGGCGCGTCAGCGCGGCGGCGCGTCGCTGCGCGACGCACTGGTTGAACTGGCAAGGCTCGACGATGCCGTAAAGGGCGGAACCGCGCTCGACAACGAGACCGAGCTGCTGCGCTCGATCCAGACGATCACCGCTTAGAAGCTCCGCCTACGCGGAAAGCTTCGAACGAGTACGAGCTGCGCGTGCCTTCTTGCGGGCGCCGTTGTTCCGGTGGATCGCGCCGCGCTTGACGGCCTTGTCGATCTTGGAAACGAGGATCTTGTGGTCGGCGTCTGCCTGCTCGGCGGAGCCGCCTTCGACTGCGGCCTCGAGGCGACGGAAGTAGGTCTTGATCGCCGACGTGTAGCGGCGGTTCTCGTCGCGCTCGCGCTCTGCGCGAAGGATGCGCTTCTTCTGTGACTTGATGTTTGCCATTTGGGTCGTGCCTTCTGAGTAAGTGCGATGTAAGTCTTTAGTCTTGCGCGGCGAAGTAATGCCTGCGCATGAACGCCAGAGTGTAGAGGACGCAATACCACCAACTGACGACAGCACGAAGGATTTCCCGACCGAAGTCGAGGAAGTAGTCGAAGCCACGACTGGCGAAGAATTGCCTGCGCGCGCCTCGACGGCCCGAAATACGGTGATCTTCGGCGGTCTTACGGGTCTTTCGCGCATTGCAGGCCTCTTACGGGAGATCCTTTCCGCCAACTACTACGGCACAGGCGGTCCAGCGTCGGCGTTCACGATTGCGTTCCTGATCCCGAACACCGTGCGCTCATTGTTTGCGGACTCGGCGCTCAGCGGTGCCTTTATTCCGGTGTTCTCGGAGCTTCTGGAGAAGAAAAAGCGTGGCGAGGCCTTCCGCCTGGCATCCACGCTTTTCATGGTGATGTTTGCCGCGCTGAGCGCATTGACGGTGCTCTACATCGTCCTCGCGCCGTTGATTGTGCCGTTGATTCTGCGTCTTGCGCCGGAGGTGGTCGCGGCCGGCCTCACCGACCTGACCGTTGGGCTTTCGCAACTGCTGTTTCCGATCGTGTTGATTCTCGGACTCAACGGCCTCGTCGTCGGAATCCTCCAGGCCTACGACCGTTTCACGATCCCCGCCCTCTCGGCGTTGGTCTGGAACATCGTGATCATGATCTCAATGGTCGCGCTCCAGCCGTATTTCGACGGCGAGAACTCGATCTACGCCTACGCGATCGGAATCCTGATCGGAACGATCGTGCAGTTCCTGATGTCGCTGCCGGTGCTGCGAAAGGTCGGCTTCAAATTCGTCTTCGCGTTTGACTGGAAAGATCGGCGCGTGCTTGAGGTCTTCGCTCTGATGCTGCCAGTCACGATCGGGCTTGGCCTGATCAACCTCAATCTCTTTGCCAACGCGCTGATTGGTGGCCAGATCTCGGAACAGGTGCCGGCCGCGATAGACAAGGGATTCCGGCTCTACATGCTGCCGCAGGGAATCTTCAGCGTCGCGATTTCGACGGTGTTGTTCCCGCAACTCGCGCGGATGGCGGCGCGTCTGGACTTCGACGGCGTGCAGAGACTCTGCGCGCAGGGTCTGCGTTTCATCTTCCTCCTCCTGCTTCCCGCGACCGCCGCGCTCCTTGCGCTCGCCCACCCGATGACTGAACTCATCTACCAGCGCGGTGCGTTCGACGTCGAATCGACCGACCTGGTTGCCACCGGTCTCTTCTGGTTCGCATTCAGCCTGCCGTTCGGTGGAGTCAATCTCTTGCTCACCCGAACGTTCTTCAGTCTGAAGAAGCCATGGACCGTCACGTGGTTGTCGATCGGCAACCTCTTCGTAAACGTCGTCGCCTCGCTGCTCCTTCTCCCACTGGGCATCAAGGGTGTCGTCATGGGCACGGTGATCTCGGACGCCGCGATGGCGGCTGCGCAGTTCTACTACCTGCGCCGCGCGCTCGGTGGCCAGCTGAAGCTCGACGACATGTCGATCCCGATCCTGAAGATGTTGGTCGGCACGGTTGCGTTCATCGGCGCTGCGTATGGCACCTGGTTCGGGCTCGATCAGCTGCTTGGTGAGTCTGTGTTCGCGCAGATCATCGAAGTCGGCCTCGCGCTGCTGGCCGGATCGCTGGTCTATGTCGGGATCGTTCTTGGCCTCAAGGTCGACGAGGCGACGAATCTCACGCGGATGTTCAGGGAGCGCCTGCGCTCCTCCTGATCTGGTCAGCGCTCGATCGAGTGATACTTGACGGCGCTCGATGAGGGGTTCTCCCGTACGACCTCTTTGCCTGCTCCCGTATCCACGAGGTCGAAGCCGTCAACCACAACGGCGAGCGGCAGCATGATGATCGCGGCGATTCCCTTGGCGGTATCCCCAGCGTCGAGAATCACGCCGAGTACCAGGCCGTTCACAAACCAGCCGAGTCCGAGCCAAACCAGAAGCATTCCGCCGATCAGCCTCGCCCATCCGACGAAGTCTTTCGGTCGATCCACACGCTTCCAGCGCAAGTTGTCCAGCTCTTCATCCTCATCCTCTGGCGCCGGGCTGAAAACGAGCACGATCGAAAACGCGAGTATGAGCGCGACGGCGACGGCGAGCGACCACGTGGGCGTGCCGATCCACAGCCACATCACGCCTCCTACGACCGGCAGGCTGATGATTGCCGTAATCAACAGAGCGACGCTGATAGCGGCCAACCAGTCTTCGGGGCCGTCCGGTTTTTCGAAGTCCATCATCGATCCATCGTAATGGTCTTCGCCAGCCCGCCATAATCAGGCACCCGCATGGAAATCCCCGCAGACCGCATTCGCAACTTCTCGATCATCGCCCACATCGACCACGGGAAGTCGACGCTGGCCGATCGCATTCTTGAGGTGACGCATTCGGTCGACGCGAAGGACATGAAGGCGCAGCTGCTCGACTCGATGGAACTCGAGCGCGAACGCGGGATCACGATCAAGTCGCAGGCTGTGCGCGTTTACTACGAGGCCGACGACGGTCTCGTCTACCAGTTCCACCTGATCGACACGCCGGGGCACGTCGACTTCACGTATGAGGTCTCGCGGTCGCTCGCTGCATGCGAAGGCGCGCTGCTGGTGGTTGACGCCGCGCAGGGGGTGGAGGCGCAGACACTGGCCAACACCTACCTCGCCGTCGACGGGGGCCTTGAGCTGATCCCGGCGATGAACAAGATTGACCTGCCCAGCGCCGAGCCCGAGCGCGTCGCCGGCGAGATCGAGGAGCTGCTCGGCGAGCCGGCCGAGGGCGTGCTGATGATGAGCGCGAAGACTGGCGTCGGTGTGCACGAGATGCTCGAGGCGATCGTCGAGAAGATCCCGCCACCGACCGCGGACCGCAGCGCCAAACCGCGCGCGCTGATCTTCGACAGTGAATTCGACGAGTACCGCGGCGTGATCGCCTACGTGAGAGTCGTCGACGGCGAGTTCAAAAAGGGCGACTCGATCAAGACCTTCCAGACGCCGACCAAGGCAGACGTGAACGACATCGGCTTCTTCGGCCCGAAGATGACCAAAACCGACGGGCTCAAGGCGGGCGAGGTCGGCTACATCATCACCGGCATCAAAGACGTGGCCAAGCTGCGCGTCGGTGACACGATCACGACCGAAGAAAACCACGCCGATGAGCCGCTGCCGGGTTATCGCGAGGTGCAGCCGATGGTCTTCTGCGGACTCTTCCCGGTCACCACCGACGACTTCGAGGATCTGCGCGACGCGCTCGAGAAGCTCAAGCTCAACGACGCCGCCCTGATCTATGAGCCCGAGACGTCACAGGCGCTGGGATTCGGATTTCGCGTCGGCTTCCTCGGGCTGCTGCACATGGACATCGTGCGCGAGCGGCTTGAGCGCGAGTACGACCTTGACCTGCTGGCCACGCCTCCGAACGTTCGTTACGAAGTAACGCTGACCAATGGCGACATCGTGAAGGTCAACTCTCCGGTCGAGATGCCCGAGCGCGACGTGCTCGAAGAGATCCGCGAACCGTTCATCAGGGCGACGATCCTCACCCCGCGCGAGCACGTCGGCGCTGTCATGGAGCTCTGCCAGGAGCGTCGCGGCACCCACGTGGACATGCACTACATCAGCGACGCCCGCGTGCAGCTGACCTACGACCTTCCGCTCGCCGAAATCGTCCTCGACTTCTTTGACCAGCTCAAGTCACGCTCAAAGGGTTACGCGAGCTTCGACTACGAAATCAGCGGCATGCGCGCCAGCGATCTGGTGCGACTGGACATCCTGCTTGCCGGAGATTCGGTCGACGCGCTCTCGATGGTCGTCCACAAGGACAAGGCCTACCCGGCCGGTCGCCTGATCGCCGAGCGCCTGAAGGATCGGATCCCACGCCAGCAGTTCGATGTGCCGATCCAGGCCGCGATCGGCGCGAGCATCGTTGCGCGTGAAACTGTGAAGGCCGTCCGCAAGGACGTCACGGCCAAGTGTTACGGCGGTGACATCAGCCGAAAGCGCAAGCTGCTCGAGAATCAGAAGAAGGGCAAGAAGCGCATGAAGCAGGTCGGACGCGTGGAAGTGCCGCAGGAAGCGTTCCTTGCTGTGCTGCAGCTGGACGGCGATTCAGCGAAGTAGTCCGCCGACGGAGTCAACAAGCGAGTTCACGCATTAGACTCCCGGCCGCACGATCGTTCGCCCTGAAAAATTGCAGGGCCGCCATCCCCAAGGAGCAATCAAGTGGCAATTAAGACTGATGCGGTGGGCAAGACCTATCCGCCGGTCGAATACGTGATCGGTACGGAGAAGATCCGTGAGTACACCGCCGTCACGTTCGACGACAGCCCCCTCTCGAACGACGAAGACGCCGCCAAGGCCGCCGGTTACGCCGGTCTGGTCGCGCCGCCGATGTTCGCCGTTGTCTTTTCAAGCAAGGCCGCCGTGCCGGCGATGTTCGACCCCGAGGTCGAGATGAACTTCGCGATGATGGTCCACGGCGCGCAGGACTTCACCTTCCACAAGCCCGTAGTTGCGGGGGACCGCATCACCACCACGGCATCGGTCAAGTCGATCGAGGCAAGCGGCGGCAAGGGTTTCTACATTTACACCACCGAGTCCGTCAATCAGAACGGCGAAGCCGTCGTCTCGGCCGACTGGACCTGCATCGTCCGAGGAGTAGAGGCATGAGCGCGGAACCCATTAAATACGTAGTTGGCGACAAGACGCCGGAAGTCCGCGTCACTCCAGACAAGTACCTGCCGCACCGCTACGCCGGCGCATCAGGAGACTTCAACCCGATCCACATCGACAAAGAGTTCGCGACCATGGTTGGCCTGCCGAACACGATCCTGCACGGACTCTGGTCGCTCTCGCAGGTGCAGCGCGCCGCGATCCAGGCGGCCGGCAACGACCCGACGAAGGTCAAGACCCTCTCTGGCCAGTTCCGCGGCATGGGTCAGCCCGAGGTCGAGGTTGTCGTGACCGGCGAGGTCTCGACCGTTGAAGAGAGCGGCGAGGCGATCATCCACCTTGAAGCTGCCCAGGGCGACACGCGGATCATTCGCAACGCCACGGCGATCATCGAGCCGTAAGTCATGAACGCGGTCAGCTCAGCAACGCGTACCGACGTCCGTTTTGACAGCAACGGCGACGAGTGCGGTGCCTGGTTCTATCGACCCGATGGTCCAGGCCCGTTTCCCGTCGTCGTGCTCTGTCACGGGCTCGGGGCCACCCGTGAGATGGGCTTTGACCCGTATGCCCGCGCTTTCGCTGACGCCGGCATTGCCGCGCTGGCATTCACCTACCGCAGTTTCGGTGACAGCGACGGCGAGCCGCGCCAAGTGCTCGACATCGGTCGGCAGCGCGAGGACATCGCCTCGGCGATCGAGTACGTCAAAGGTCTCGATGATGTTGATCCCGACCGCGTCGCACTCTTTGGCAGCTCCTTCGGTGGCGGCCACGTGATCGCTGTTGCGGCGGACCGCGACGACATCGCGGCCGTGGTCGCTCAGTGCCCGTTCACTGACGGTCAGGCATCCGGCCTGACGCTTGGCGTTTCGAGCACCGTCAAAATCGGCGCCTACGCCGTCGCGGACGGTCTGGCGCGTCTGATCGGCCGCAAGCCTGTGTATGCACGACTTGCCGGTGAGCGCGGCGAGCCGGCGATGATGACCGCGCCGGATGTGATCGTCGGCTACAAGGCGCTGATGCCCGAAGGGTTCGAAGAGGACAACCGTGTCGCAGGTCGCATCGGCCTGGACGTGCTCTTTGAGCGCCCGGGTCGCAGGATGAAGGAGCTCAACTGCCCGACGCTTGTCTGTGCGTGCGAGAAGGACACCGTCGCGCCGTACGGACCGACCAAGAAGTTCGCCGAAGCGGCCCGCAACGTCGAGCTGAAGTCCTACCCCTTCGGCCACTTCGACATCTACCTCGGCGAGGGTTTCGACCGGGCCAGCGCCGACCAGGTCGCCTTCTTCAAGCGCGTCCTCAAGCCGTAGCTGCCGGGAAGCCGGCTCGGCAAAAGTATCCTCAGCTGGATGCTCACAGACCGGCAAGAACAGATCCTTCGGATCGTCGTCGAGGCGTTCACCGCCACGGGCGCGCCCGTGGGCTCGCGCGCGATCGCGGAACGCCCCGACGTCGCGTGGGGTCCGTCAACGGTGCGCAACGAGTTTGCCGTGCTGGTCAGCCACGGGTTTCTTGAACAGCCGCACACCTCTGCCGGTCGCCGCCCGACTGAAGCCGGCTACCGCTACTTCGTCGATGAACTGCTTCGCGACGACTCCCGCCGCGAGGCTCCGTCGATCGAGCTGACCTTCGACCGCCGCGAGATCGCGGACGCCATCCGGCAGACAACCGAGGCGCTGGCCGAGGTCAACGAACTGATGGCGCTGGTCAGCGCGCCCCCGCTCGAGAGCGAAGAGATCCTGCGCGTTGAGCTGGTCCCGCTCTCGCCGCAGATGGTGATGGTCGTGGTCATCACCAGCAACGGCAATGTCACCAAGCGTCAGTTCGAGTTCGACCGGGCGGTCGACGAGGGCCTCGCGCGTTGGGCGACCGGTTACCTGAACGAGCGCCTGAACGGCGTGCCGCTGGGCGCCCGGATGATCCGCTCGCGACTTTTTGCGCACGACCTCGCCCCGACAGAGCTGAGCTTCATCGAGGCGATCAGCACCGCGTTCCTGGAGCCGCCGCAGGGCGACAACATCTTGTTCGTCGGCGGATCTCGCCACCTGATCGGATCGGGCGCGGGCGAGCCGATCCCGGGCCTCGACCAGCTGATGGGCGCCGTCGAGGAGCGCGAGGCCGTCACGCGCCTGCTGCGCGCGCGACTGGACGAACGCGGCGTCTACCTGCGCATCGGCCACGAGAACGAGGCGATCGAACTGGTCGGCGCGAGTGTCGTCGGTGCCAACTACGGCACGCACACCCGCCAGCTCGGCAGCGTCAATGTGATCGGCCCGGTGCGGATGAATTACCCGCGAGCGATCTCCTCCGTACGCTTTGCGGCAGCAAGGCTCTCAGATTTCGTCTCGGACGTTTACGCGTAGGCCGCGCTCAACCACCAGATGTCCACCACTCGCGACTACTACGAGGTGCTCGGTGTTGCCCGGGGCGCCGACGGCTCAGAGATCAAGAAGGCCTTCCGCCGACTTGCCCGCACGCATCATCCCGACGTCAACGACTCGCCCGAGGCCGAAGCCGAATTCAAAGAGATCGCTGCCGCCTACGAGGTGCTGAGCGACGACTCGCGCCGCGCAACTTACGACCGCTACGGCCACGAGGGTCTGCGCAGCTCCGGCGGTGAACCCGACTTCTCCGGCTTCGGCGACTTCTCATCGATCTTCCAGGCGTTCTTCGATCAGGCCGGGGCCGGCGGGATGTTCGGCGGCGGCGGGCGCAGCACCGGCGCGGGACGCGGTCCGATGCAGGGCGGCGACCTGGCCGTCGAGGCCGAGCTCGAACTGCACGACGTGCTGACCGGCAAAGAAGTGAAGGTCGAGTACGAAGTGATCGAGTCCTGCGAGCGCTGTGACGGCAAGCGCGCAGAGCCCGGCACCGACGTCGAGACGTGCAGGAAGTGTGACGGCGCCGGCCAGGTTCGGATCGTCCAGAAAACGATGCTCGGCCAGATCGCCCGCGCGATGGTCTGCGACCAGTGCGAGGGGATGGGGCAGACCGTCCCTACTCCCTGCAAGGAGTGCGCAGGCAAGGGCCGCGTGCGCGTCGACCGCGATCTCACCGTGTCGATTCCGGCCGGGATCGAAGAAGGTCAGCAGGTTCGGGTCGCTGGACGCGGGCACGCCGGGGCCAACAGCGGGCCGCCGGGCGACCTCTACGTGCAGGTCACGATCGAGCAGGACGAGCGCTTCCACCGTGAGGGTCGCGATCTCTACACGGTGATTGATCTTCCCGCGCACGCTGCGATGCTCGGCCGCGAAGTCGAAGTCGAGACGCTTGACGGCACTGAGTCGATCAAGCTCAGTTCGGGCGTCACCCACGGCGACGACATCAAGGTCAAGGGGCACGGCCTGCCCGGACTGCGCAACAACACGCGCGGTGATCTGCATGCGGTGGTCAACCTCCAGGTCCCGCACAATCTTTCCGCCGAGCAGCGCAAGCTGCTCGAAAAGTTCGACGCGTCGCTGACGGAGAAGAACTTCAAGCCGGCTGGCGGCGAGGGCATCATGGGTCGGCTGCGTCGGGCGCTGCGTTGATCGGCGCTGCCTAGATGATTCGCCTCGCGATCCGCTGCCGCGCAGAGAACGCCGAGCTCGCGCTGGCTCAGTTGATCGAGCTCGCGCCGACCGGCATCGAGGAGATCCGCGACGGCGACATCGTCGAGTACGCGGTCTACGGTCCGCCGGGCGAGGTCCCGACGCTGCCAGACCTTCAGGTGGCCGTTGGCGACGATCTGGTCGAGGTCCGAACGACCGAAGTCGCCGACGACTGGCAGGAGCGCTGGAAGGACTTCCACGGCTCGATGCTGATCACGCCGTCCGCCGGCGCTGCTGAGCCGACGATTTTTCTGCGCCCCAGTTGGGACAGCGCTGAGCCCGCGGCCGGATCGACCGAAATCGTGCTCGACCCGGGTCAGGCCTTCGGCACCGGTTCGCATCCGACCACGCGACTGTGCCTGCGCCTGCTGCTTGACATCGTCGCCGAAGGCAAGGGGGATGGCGAGCTTATTGATCTTGGCTGCGGTAGCGGCGTGCTGGCGATCGCGGCCGGCAAGCTGGGGTGGGGGCCGCTGCGGGCGTACGACTTCGATCATCTGGCCGTGAGCGCGACCGTCGAGAATGCGCGCGAGAACGGCGTGGTGCTTGAAGCATTTCAGAGCGACGTGCGCGCGCCCGAGGGCGACGGCATCCCGGCGCTCGCGCCGACGGTTTTCGCAAACATCATGCGGCCGCAGCTCTTGGACGTGGCACGCCAGATCCCGGCGGATCACGGGATGCGCGAAGTCGTGCTCTCGGGACTGCTTGACGAAGAGGCCGACGAGATCTCGTCGGCATTCGCGGCGCACGGGCTGGCTGAGACCGGGCGGATCAGCGAAGGCGGCTGGACCGGGCTGCGGCTCTCTGCTCGTTAGGGCGCGACGCGCTCGACGTGTGACCAGCTCTCGGGGTGCTCGGTCGCCCAGCGCTCGAACGTCATCGGCGGATGGCCGGTGAGCACTTCCGTCGATTCGGTCTGAATGTCGAACTCGCCGTCGGCGATCGCCAGATACGTGCTGACCCACGCCTCGACCTGCCAGTCAGGCGCGCCGAAGTGCGAGCGCGACTCATAGGCATCTTCGACGGATTCCTGTTGGTACTCGAAGAGCTTGCCGGTGAGCGCCGTGAGGCGGTTTGCGATGTGGCGCAGTGACACCCGCTCCGGGCCGCTGATGTTGAAAGTTTCGCCGTCGCGCGAGTCGTCGGTGAGCAGGCGCACTGCGACGTCGGCGACGTCGCTGCGTGTCACCGGGACGAGCTTGCCGTCGCCACCGGGGCCGCGCATGATGCCGTCCGGTCCGGCGAGCACGGGCAGAAAGTCTGTGTAGAGGTTCTGGCGCTGGAAGACGTAGGACATTCCCGACTGGATGATCGCCTGCTCAGTTGCGTAGTGGTCGCGGGCGAGCGTGAAGGCGGCATCAGGAGCCGCGCCGCAGAGCGATGTGTAGATCACGCGAGAAATGCCTGCGGCAGCAGCGGCGTCGATCGCGCTGTAGTGCTGCTCAAGGCGGTTCTCGGATTCGCGGGCGCTGACCAGGAAGAGGGTGTCGGCGCCTTTGAGCGCCTCGGTCATCTCGTCGGTTGCCGAGTAGTCGGAGGCCGTCGCAAGGTCAACCCCGGCGATCTTCGGGGCAGCGGCAGCGTCGCGCACGATCAGCCGAAGGTTCGCGCCGCCGTCGGCGAGGCGTTCGGCCGTCAGGCCGCCGATGATGCCGGTCGCTCCGGTGATTGCGATCAGTGGCTGAGGCATGGCGGCATCCTGCCACATCTGCCGCCCCGGCGCGCCTCATAGACTTCGCCGCGATGCTTGCCGCCACCATTTCCGACGGAGCGATTTCCGCAGCCGTCCAGCCCGATCCAGTCGCTGGAGCGGGAGAGTTGCTCGTGCGCGTGCGCGCGGCGGGGCTCAACGGCGGCGACATCTTGCAGCGGGCGGGTGCGTACCCACCGCCGCCGGGGTATCCGCTTGACATTCCCGGATTGGAATTTGCCGGAGAGGTGGCTGGTGTCGGCGAGGGCGTCCGTCGTTTTGCTGCGGGCGATCGTGTCATGACGATCACCGGTGGCGGGGGCCAGGCCGAGCTTGCGGTTGTGCATGAGTCGATGGCGATGCCCGTGCCGGACTCGATCGACTGGCCGGCAGCCGGGGGATTCCCTGAGGTTTTCCTGACTGCACACGACGCGCTCTTCACGCAGGCTGAGCTGCGACCTGGTGAGCGTCTGCTCATCAACGGCGCGGCCGGCGGTGTCGGCACGGCGGCGATCCAGTTGGCGAAGAATGCCGGGGCCTTTGTGGTTGCGAGCGTGCGCGATGCTGCGGTTCACGATTCCGTGCGCGCGCTCGGGGCCGATGAGGTTGTGTTGCCGGATGCGGCTGGCGACCATGAACCGTTTGACGTCGTGCTCGAGCTGGTCGGTGGCCCGAACATCGCAGGCGCGATCAAGGGGCTTGCGATGGGCGGCCGGATCGTCGTCATCGGCGTGGGCGGGGGCTTCAAGACCGAGATCAATCTCTTGGCGATCATGGGCAAGCGAGCCGTGCTGCGCGGGTCGACCCTGCGCGCGCGGCCGCTGGAAGAAAAAGCCCTCGCGAGCCGCGCCGTAGAGCGCGAAGTCCTGCCCGCCCTCGCCAACGGCTCAATAGTCGTCCCGGTCATGGAATCCTTCCCCCTCCCCGAAGTCGCCGCCGCCTACGACCGCTTCACCGCCGGCAGCAAACTCGGCAAAATCGTCCTCACCGCATAACCAAGCCACTTCTTGCTGCAAGGTTGCAGCTTTGCAGCGCTGCAAAGCTGCAACCTTGCAGCAGTTTCTGGCTTAGTTGAGGGGATTGGGCAATTCGGTGTGTTGCCCGCCCGCCGTCCGCATTACCCTGAGGACATGGCCATAGTCGACCAGCTCCAAGATGACGTGAAGACCGCGATGAAGGCGAAGGAGACCGAGAAGGTCCAGGCGCTGCGTCTGATCGTCGCCGATCTGCAGCGCGCTGCCAAAGAAGGCAACGACGATGAACTCGCGATTCTGCGCACGGCGCGCAAGAAGCGCGTCGAAGCCGCGAAGGCATTCCGCGAAGGCGGACGCGACGAAGCGGCCGACCAGGAAGAGTCCGAAGCTGCGCTGATCGACCAGTACCTGCCCGCACAGATGGACGACGAGAAGCTCGCAGCGATCGTCGAGGAGACGATCGAGCAGACCGGCGCCTCCGGCATGGCCGACATGGGCAAAGTGATGGGCGCGGTAATGGGCAAGGTCAAGGGCGAAGCCGACGGCGGACGCGTTCAGGCGCTCGTCAAGGAAGGGCTCGCCTCTTGACGCGTACGACGATCGAGCTGGAGAACGACGTCGCGGCAGAGCTCGCCGGCACCCATGATGCGGTGCTCAAAACTTTGGAAGACCATCTCGACTGCCGCGTGCACCTGCGTGGCAACGTCCTCACGCTCGAGGGCGACGACATGGACATCGATGCAGCACGCATCGTCGTGGACGAGCTCGCAGGCCTGATCGAGCACGGCCACGAAATCGCGCCCGGCACCATCCAGGTCGTCTCCAGCGCGCTCGACCAGCACAAGGATCCCGCCGCAGTCTTTGACGACGTCGTCTGGCGCCACCGCGACAAGAAGGTCGCGCCCAAGACCGTCAACCAGAAGGAATACGTCGACGCGATCCGCAGCAAGACTCTGACCTTCGGCGTCGGCCCGGCGGGTACAGGTAAGACATACCTGGCGATCGCACTCGCCGCGCAGGCGCTCAGCACCCGCCGCGTCTCGCGCATCATCCTCACGCGCCCCGCCGTCGAAGCCGGCGAGCGCCTCGGCTTCCTGCCCGGAGACCTGATGGCCAAGGTCGACCCGTACATGCGACCGCTGTTTGACGCGCTCTACGACATGCTTGAGCCGGAGCGCGTCAACGAGTTCCTGGAGAGCGGGGCGATCGAAGTTGCACCGCTCGCATTCCTGCGCGGAAGAACCCTGAACGACTCCTTCGTGATCCTCGACGAGGCCCAGAACACCACCCCTGAGCAGATGAAGATGTTCCTCACGCGCCTTGGTTTCGGCTCGCAGATTGTCGTCACCGGCGACGTCACTCAGATCGACCTGCCGCGCGGCGAACGCTCCGGACTGATCGAGGTCGCGCAGATCCTCAACGAGATCGACGACGTCTCGTTCGTGCGCTTTGACGAGTCGGATGTTGTGCGTCACAAGCTCGTTCAGCACATCGTCTCCGCATACGCCGAGCACTCCGAGCAGCTTGAGCGCCAGCGCCAGTCGCGCAAGAAGCCGCGACGTCGCGGGACCGGCGACGACGACCAGGACATATGAGCCGCGATGCCCTCGAGATCGAGCTGATCGTCGAGGAAGGCGTCCAACCCGGCGTCCCTGAAGAAGATCTGATCGGTGCCGCACGAGCCACGCTCGACCGGCTCGGTGTCGAGGACGGACACGTCGCGATTGAGATCGTCGGCGAGTTTCGCATCCACCAGCTGAATCGCGAGTTCCGCGGCAAAGACGATCCGACCGACGTCCTCAGCTTCCCGGTGGACGGCGAAGAAATCGCGATCGAAGGACCCCCGGTGCTCCAGGTGACCGGCGCGCTGGAGCTGGGCGACGTCGCGATCAATCCCGAGCACACCGAAAACATGGTCGAAGCGGTCGTGCACGGCGTGCTCCACCTCTGCGGCTACGACCACGAGGTCGACGACGGTGAGATGCTCGAGCTGCAGGACGAGATCGTCGACGGGCTCGAGTGATGAGCGAGCTGTTTGACCCCCAGGGCAATCTTTCATTCGAGGGCCTCAGCACCAAGTCCGGGATGATCGCGCTGGCCGGCCGCCCCAACGCAGGCAAGTCCACGATCGTCAACGGCATCGTCGGCGAGAAGGTCGCGATTGTCAGTGACAAGCCTCAGACCACCAGGCGCGAGGTGCGCGGGGTGCTCACGCGACGCGACGCGCAGCTGATCCTCGTTGACCTTCCGGGATCGCAGCGCCCGCGCGACGCCATGACTGAACGCATGCAGAAGGGCGTGGTCCGCGCAGTCGGCGACTGCGACGGCGCGCTCTTCGTGATCAACGGCGAGCAGAAGTCTGCCGGCGGAGACAAGTACCTCGCCGAGCTGCTGAAGCAGGCGAACGTCCCGGTCATCACCGCCGTCAACAAGATTGACCTGATGGACAAGGGCCGGATCGTTGAAGAGCTCAGCGCAGTCGCCGAGTTCGCCCCAGGCGAGATCTACCCGGTCTCGGCGCGCACCGGCAAGGGCATGCCCGAGCTGATCGACGCGCTGATCGACATCCTTCCGGCCAGTCCGTTCCTGTTTCCCGTCGAAGAGGCGACCGACCAGCCGATCGAGATGCGAGTTTCCGAGCTGATCCGCGAGCAGGCGCTCCTGCGCACGCGCGACGAGCTGCCGCACGCGATCGAGGTACGCGTTGACGAGATCGAACGCGTTGAACCGGCAGATGACTCCGGCACGATCACGTACGTCACCGCAAACCTGTGGGTCGAGACCGATTCGCAGAAGGGGATCGTGATCGGCAAGGGGGGCAAGATGATCAAGGCGATCGGCAAGGCGGCCCGCCCTGGGCTGGAAGAGCTGCTGGATTCGCACGTGCACCTTGAGCTGAAGGCGAGCGTGCGAAAGGGCTGGCGGCGCGATGACGGATTGCTTGACCGCCTGGGGATCGGCTGACCCGGCCGAAGTACGCTCGACCGCATGAGCGACGCAGATCTTCTCTTCAAATCGGCGATCGAGCTTGCTGCCGGCATCAGAAGCGGCGAGTACTCCTCGCGTGAACTGACCGAACTCGCGCTCGCGCAGATCGACAAACTCGACCCGGCGCTCAACGCCTTCACCATGACCGACCCCGATCGCGCGCTGGCGGCAGCCGACGCGATCACGCTTGGCGACGAGCGCCCGTTCGCCGGCGTCCCGACCGCGATCAAAGACATCGGCGCGATGGTCGACGGCTACCCGTTCACCTGCGGCTCCAACATCTTCGGTGACTTCGTGGCGCCCTTTGACTCCCACGTCGGCCGGCGGATCAAAGACGCCGGCTTCGTCATCACAGGCAAGACCAACCTCCCGGAGCTCGGGATCCTCCCGGTCAGCGAGTCCTCGCGCTATGGCGCGGCGCGCAATCCGTACAACACCGAGCGCACGCCCGGCGGATCGTCCGGCGGCGCGGCGGCTGCTGTGGCGGCGGGGATGCTGCCGATCGCACACGGCTCTGACGGCGCCGGCTCACTGCGCATCCCTGCAGCGTGCTGCGGGCTGGTCGGCCTGAAGGCCAGCCGAAACCGGATCTCGCCCGGCCCGATCCTTGCCGAGTCGCCGATGGTCACCGAAGGATTCCTCACGCGCAGCGTCGCTGACGCGGCAGCAACGCTCGACGTGCTCGCCGGCTACGAAGCAGGCGACGCCAATTGGGCGCCGCCGCCAAGCGGCACCTTCCTCGCAGCGTCAGAGCGCGATCCCGGCAAGCTGCGCATCGCCGTTTCCGTGAAGCCGTCGATCGACCTGCCGGTGGCCACCGAGCATCTGGAAGCCGTCGCCACAACAGCCAAGCTCCTGGAATCGCTCGGCCACGAGATCGTCGAGTTCGACCCGCCCTTCAATCCTTCGATGCTCGAGTTCTTCATGGACATCTGGGCCGTCGGTATTTCATCGCTCGCACGCTCGGGAGCCCAGCTCTCGGGTCAGGAGGTCACCGAAGACACTGTCGAGGCACTGACCTGGGCCTTCTGGGAGCGCGGCAACAAGATCAAGGCGCTCGACCTGATGATGGTCGACAACACGCTCAAGGGTTTCGCTCGCCAGACGATCGCCGAGCTCGCGCCCTTCGATGCGCTGCTCACGCCAACCCTCAACCTGCGTCCGGTCGAAATCGGATGGATCGACGCATCGCACGGGATGCCGGCGTTTGATCGCGCGGTGCAGTTCACCTCGTTCACGGCAGGGGCGAACCTTGCCGGGCTGCCAGCTGTGTCGCTGCCGACCGGGATGGAGAAGGACGGCCTCCCCGGGTCGGTGCAGTTGATCGGCGGACCAGCGGGCGAGGAATCGCTCTTGTCGCTGGCCGCCCAGATCGAATCTGCCCGACCGTTCGCGCAGCTCCGGCCGTCGCTCTGACACGGCCGAAAAATGACCGACGCACCTACCCGTTCGGGTGCGTCTCCATCACGACGTCGCCACGCTCGCCGGTGCGCACGCGAATCGCATCCTCGACGGGAATGATGAAGATCTTCCCGTCGCCGACCTCGCCGGTCTGACCGTTCTCGAGGATCGCCGTGATCACGGTCTCAACCTCGTGATCGCCCACCACGCATTCGATCTTGATCTTCGGGCGCAGGTGAATCACAAGCTCGGCCCCGCGGTAGTGCTCGGTGATTCCGCTCTGGCGGCCTGAGCCCTTGACCTCGGTGACCGACATGCTCGGCACGCCCTGCTCGGTGAGCGCGCGGCGGATCGGATCAAATGCCTCGTAACGGATGAATGCTTCGATTTTCTTCATGATCAGTTGCTCCTTTGAATTCGTCAGTTGTGGCTAGCCGTGACGGAAGCCGGAAGAGAGGGGCAGCCCTGGATCGGCCAGCTCGCTCGGTGGGATGAAGATCTCGGGGTAGCCGTACATGCCGTGGTCTGAAATGTCGAGTCCCGCGTCTTCTTCCTCGTCGCTGACGCGCAACCCGATCGTGTACTTGATCGCGGCGAAGACAGCCAGGCTGCTGGCAAACACGAATGTGGCGACGATCGCGATACCGGCGAGCTGCACGCCCAGCTGTTGGAAGCTGCCGCTGTAGACCAGGCCGCCGATGAACTCCTCGCCATCCTTGACGCCGACGCCCGCCTTTTCCGCGAAACGCGGCACGGCGAAGATTCCGGCGGCAATCGTTCCCCAGATTCCGACCATGCCGTGCGCGGTGATCGCGCCGATCGGGTCGTCGATCTTGTCGTCAATCCAGTTCAGTCCGATCACGACGATCGTTCCGCCGACCAGGCCGATCGGCACGGCGGCCCACGGCTCGACGTAACCCGAAGGCGCCGTGATCGCCACGGCTCCGGCGATCGCGCCGTTGCCGATCATCGCGATGTTGTAGTCCTTCTCGATGATGTAGTTGGTGATCGTCGCGCCGATCACGCCGCAGGCGACCGAGAGGTTGGTGACCACGGCGACCTCGGCGAAGTGCACGCCGAGCGCCTGGAACGTGGATCCGGCGTTGAAGCCGAACCAGCCGAACCAGAGGATCAGGATTCCGACGCCGAACATCGGCATCGAGTGGCCCGGGATCGGGCGACTGACTCCGTCTCTGTACTTGCCGCGACGCGGGCCCAGCAGCAGCACTCCGGCAAGACCGGCAGACGCGCCGACAAGGTGCACGGCCGTCGAGCCGGCGAAGTCTTCCATGCCCCACTGCTGCAGGAAGCCGCCGCCGTAGACCCAGTGGGCTGCGACGGGGTAGATCACGCCGCAGAAAATCAGGCCGAAGATGATGTAGACGCCGAACTTCACGCGCTCGACCAGCGGGCCGACCGCGATCGCCAGCACCACGGCAGCGAACCCGTACTGGAACAAAAACTTTGCGTAGATCGAGGCGTCAGACGCCGCCATCGCCGGAAAGGCCGTCAGCGGATCGCTGAAGCCCGACAGGAAGAACCCGGTCGTCCCGAAGAAGTCCCCGTCGCCGCCGAACCCGATCGCGAAACCGACGGCCCAGAAGGCGACGGTGGCGATCGCGGCGTTGAGCAGCACCTTTGCGATGATCGATCCGGCGTTTTTCCCGCGAACGAGTCCGACTTCAAGCGCGGCAAATCCCGTGAGCATGAAAATCACAAGAAACGCGCAGATCAAGACCCAGAGGGTGTCGATTGCGCTGTTGCTGGCAGCCGACGAAGTCGTCTGGGCCAGCGCCGAGGTTGGCAGCAGCAAGAGTGACGCGATGGACGTGCAGAGCAGTCCAAGCGCACCGAGGCGTGAGAACTTCAAAATCTGTCTCCCGATAAGAGTTGAACGAGTCTTTGGTGAACGGCGGGGGGAGTCTATGGGTCCGGGCGGTTGCCTGTGAGTAAGACTCTGCGCACGCGATGAGCACGATCGAGTTAACAGCCGCAGCTTCGGGATCTCCATGGGCACCATTGCACCGTCGCATGTTCGCGATTCTCTGGGCGGCGCAGCTGGGATCGAATATCGGCGTCTGGATGCAGGTCGTCGGTGCGCAGTGGTTTCTGGTCGAGACGGCGAGCAGCTCGGCGCTGGTTGCCTGGGTTCAGACTGCGACGCTGATTCCGGTCTTGTTCTTTGCGTTGCCGGCGGGCGCGCTGGCGGATTCAAAGAACCGCCGGACGATCCTCCTGTGCTCGACGTTTGCGTCAGTGGTCTTTGCGGGGGCTCTGACCGTGCTTTCCGTGACCGACGCGCTCGAGTCGTGGTCTTTGATGCTGATGCTCTTCCTGCTGGGCGCGGCGAACGCGTTCACGCTTCCTGCCTGGCAGTCGATCCAGCCCGAGCTCGTGCCGCGCAATGAGCTGCCCGCAGCCTCGTCGCTGAACGGCGTGACAGTGAACCTTGCGCGGGCGGTCGGGCCGGCGATCGCGGGATTCCTGGTGGCGGCGAGCGGCCCAGCGCTGGTCTTCGGGATCAACGCGGCTTCGTTTGTGTTCGTGATAATCGCGCTGCTGATCTGGAAGCGGCCGCCGCAGGACCGGCACGGACGTGAGCGGATGCTGCCGGCGCTGGGGGCAGGCGTGCGGTATGCGCGGTTCGGTCGCATCGTGCGGCGGATCCTGCTGCGCGTGGCGCTGTTCACAGCGCCCGCCTCGGCGCTGTGGGCGCTGCTGCCGCTGATCGCGGCCGATCGACTGGGGCTTGGATCGGGGGGCTATGGGGTTCTGCTCGGAGCGCTGGGCGTCGGGGCGCTGCTTGCCGTCGGCGTGCTGCCGAAGATCCGCGGGTTCGTTTCCGACAACTCCGTTCTGGCGGCCGGTGCGGTGGGGTTCGGGATCGCAACCGTCGGCGCTGCCGAGTTGCCGACTGAAGGCGTGATCGTCGCGCTATTGATCGGAGGCTTCTCCTGGCTCAGCGTGCTCGCGATGCTGAACTCATTGATGCAGTTGAGCCTCGCGCAGTGGGTGCGCGGCCGCGCACTTGCGATCTATTCGCTCGTCATCATGGGCACGCAGGGCGTAGGAGCACTCGTCTGGGGCTTCGCCTCGGAATGGATCGGGGTGGAGGAGACGCTGCTTGTTGCCGCCGGGCTCTTGATCATGGCTGCCGTGAGCGTGCACTGGCTGCGCCTGATGCCCAACACCGCCAAGCTCGACTTCAGCATGGTCACGATGGAGCTCGCCGACCCGGACAGCGTGTACGAGCCCGAGCAGGC
>JAEMRJ010000069.1 GCA_016463365.1 Thermoleophilaceae bacterium
GCACCCGCCCCGGCCCCGGCCCCGGCAACGAGCGCCTCATGATCGAGAACTCGGGCAGCTACGCCTACCGGTCGTTCGACGCAATGGGCACCCGGGTGAGCTTCTGGATCGACAGCGCCGCGGGCCACCGCGCCGAGGCGGCCTTCAGCGCCGGCACGACTTTCATCCGTGACTTCGATCGACGTCTCTCGAGGTTCAGGCCCGAGAGCGAGCTCTGCGCGCTCAACGCCGACCCGCGTGAGACCGTGCCGGTCTCAACGCTGATCGCACGCTTCGTCGACGCCGCGGTCGACGTCGCGCAGATGAGCGACGGCCTGATCGATCCGACTCTGATCGAAGACGTCGAAGATCTGGGCTACACCGGGTCGCTTGCCGGAGTCGCGGGCGCAGCACTTACCGACGCGCTGGCCGCAGCCCCCGAGGCCGCCCCCGCGACGCCCGATTCTGCCGCGCGTTGGCGTGAGGTCTGCGCGGACATCGAAGCCCGCACGGTCACCCGCACGCCGGGCCTGCGCCTGGACAGCGGCGGCAGCGGCAAAGGTCTCGCCGCCGACCTGGTCGCCGGCATCTGGTCGACCCTGCTTGAGCCGGGCACCGGATTCATCGTCGACTGCGGCGGCGACATGCGCGTCGGGTCAGTCGACGCTTCGAGCGCTCCGTACGAGATTCAGGTCGACGCGACGCCGGCTCCTCCGGAACCGCTTCTGATGACGATGCGCGCCGGCGGGATCGCAACATCGGGGATCGGCAATCGCATCTGGCGCACAGACGACGGCTACGCCCATCACCTGATCGACCCCGGCACGGGCCTCCCCGCCTGGACCGGCGTCGCTTCGGCGACTGCACTCGGTCCTACTGCACTGATCGCCGAGAGCATCGCGAAGGTTGCGCTGCTCTCCGGACCAGATGCCGCGCGCGAGGTGCTCGCGCGCCACGGGGGCGTGCTCGTCGAGTTCGACGGGAGCGTCACCGAGCTCGCTCCGGCGGCAACCGAGGCTCGCGCATGAACCCCGCGGTCGACCCCACTCAGCACATCTGGTGGTTGGCGAGCCGCGCCTCCGGCATCGTCGCGATCGTTCTTCTGACCTACACGGTGCTCGCCGGGCTGATGATGGGCGGCAAGCTGGTGCAGCGCCTGACCGGGCGACCCGGTCGCGGGGGACTGGCCGTAAAGCAGCTGCTTCAGACCCACGAGATGACTTCGATTGCGGCGCTGATCGCGATCGGCGTCCACGGCGTCACTCTGCTCGGCGACAGCTACCTGCACCCGACACTCTCGCAGCTCGCAATCCCGTTCACGATCGATTACCGCTCCTTCTACGTCGGGCTCGGGATCATCGGCGGATACCTCGCCCTGGCGCTCGGGCTCTCGTTCTACATTCGCGGCCGCATCGGCACCAGCCGCTGGAAGAAGCTGCACCGATTCACGATCGCCGCCTACGCGCTCTCGGTCGGCCACGCGCTGGGCGCCGGCACCGATGCCGGTAGTGCCTGGTTCAACTATCCGCTGCTGGCCTCGGCCGGGCTTGTGGTGTTGATGTTCGTGGTGCGGGTCAGCTCGGTCTCGCGAAAGCCTGCCGATCAGAAGCAGGACGCATTCCGTGGTCAGCCGGTGTACGATCCACGCTCCGCGAGGTGATCCCTCGCGCTCGGCCCACACTGCCAGCTTCATAGGCTGATGCTGGCCACGGGCTCATTTTCGGAGGCCGGACCCAAAAGGTCCGGCCTCTTTTTTTGCTCGCAGACTTATTGCATCTAGATATATCTTTGTGATATATTGGCGCCATGGCCCCTGCCCCGCTGACCAAGTACTCGAACGTCGCCCACGTGATCCTCGGCTTTCTCGCCAAGGCCGACGAGCCGCTCAGTGGCTACGACATCAAGCAGTGGGTCGACACCTCCGTGCGGTTCTTCTTCGCCGCCAGTTTCGGTCAGATCTACCCGGAGCTCAAGAAGCTCAACGAGGCGGGCCTGATCGAGGGCGTCTCAAACGCAACCGGTGGGCGCGCGCGCACCGAGTACTCGATCACCGAGCTCGGCCGCAAAGAGCTGCGCAACTGGCTGCTGCAACCCGAGTCGCGACTGGAGATGCGCGACGAAGCAGTGCTGCGCATCTTCTTCTCAGGCGACCTCGCCAAAGAAGAGAAGATCGCCAAGCTCCGGCAGATGCGCGCCGACCGCGTGAGCAGTCTCGAAACACTCAAAGCGGTCGAGGCGATGACGCAGGACCAGATCTCAGACATGCCCTGCCTGGTCCTTGAATACGGCCTCGGCCTGCACCAGTACGTGATCGGCTGGTGCGACCAGGCGATCAAAGCAGTCGAAAACCAATAAGGAGTCACCCCCATGCTCTCCAAGCTCGCTCAGCTCGCCACCAACCGCCCCAAGCGCGTCCTGCTGATCGCCGCGTTCGTCTCGGTGATCAGCCTCGTCGTCAGCAACGGGCTGCCCCAACAGCTCGCCGCCCAGGGCTTTGACAACAAGAAGGCCGAGTCGGCCAGGGCGGTGGATCAGATCTCGGCTGCCGCAGGGTTTGACCCGTCCCAGCAGATCGTCGCGCTTGTCACCGCGCCGGACGGCAAGCAGATCGACACCCCTGCCGGTCGCGAGCTGACTGCGAGCGCGGCAAAGAAGCTTGAAGGCATCGAAGGCGTGAAGTCGGTGACGACGCCGTTCGCCGACGGCACCCCTCCAGCAGTCGCAAGGCTGGCTGTCTCCGAAGACGGAACGCAAGCGGTGGTCGTCACCCAGATGGCCCCGGGAGCGGAAGAATCCGACGCTGCGGCCGACGCCGTGGCGGCGTTCGAGGGCGAGGAATCGGTCCAGCTGGGCGGCGGCCTGGTCGCTCAGGACGAGGTCAGCGCAACCGTCAGCGAGGACCTCGCGCGATCCGAGCTGATCGTCTTCCCGCTGCTTTTCTTGATTTCGCTGTTTGTGTTCCGCAGCCTGATCGCGGCCGCGCTACCACTGCTGGTGGGCGCGATAACGATCCCCGTGACGATGGCCATGATCAGCGGCTACAACCAGGTCACCAGCCTTTCGGTCTTCGCACTCAACCTCACGACCGGGCTGGGGCTGGGCCTCGCGATCGACTACGCGCTGCTCACGATCACCAGATATCGCGAAGAGCTCGCCGCTGGCGCCGAGCCCGCGCGGGCGATCGCGACCACACTCAACACGGCCGGCCGCACGATCATCTACTCGTCGCTGACCGTGGCCGGATCGGTGCTCGTGCTCGGAATCTTCCCACTGAAGTTCCTTTACTCGATGGCTTTCGCCGGGGCCACCGTCGCGATCGCATCAGCCGTGGTGTCGCTGACGGTGCTGCCCGCCGTGCTGATCCTGTTGGGCCGTAATCTCGACCGCTTCTCGCTCGCGCGGAAGCCCGTCGAGAACAGCACCGCGCGCTGGTACCGACTGGCCAACGGCGTTATGGACCGGCCGGTGCTGGTCGCGCTCGCGGTGACGATGCTGATCGTCGTGCTGACGATGCCCGTGCGCAACGTTGACTTCACCTCGGTGGACGCGACGGTGCTGCCCAAAGACAACTCCGCGCACATCGTGCAGGTTGCGCAGGCCGAAGACTTCCCCAAGGGTCAGTCCTCGACAATCTTCATCGCGGCCGACGCGCCGAAATCTGGCGCTGAGAAGATCGCCGAACTGCGCAAAGAGGTACTCGCCGTCGACGGCGTCAGCGGCGCGGCGCAACCTGTCTATCTGGGCAGGGACACCTGGTCGTTTGATGTCTACACCGAGCAACTTTTCTACGACTCTGCCGCGCTCGATGCCGTCGACGACATCCGCGCGCTCGACACCGCCACCGCGATCAAAGTCGGAGGCAACTCTGCAGTGTTTGTCGATCAGCGCGCGACGATCCTCGACCGCGTCCCGCTGGCACTGCTGCTGATCCTCGTGATCACGTTCATCGTGCTCTTCCTGATGACGGGCTCTGTCGTGCTGCCGCTGAAGACGTTCATCATGAACATCTTCACGCTGGCTGCGACCTTCGGCATCCTCACCTGGATCTTCGGCCAGGGGAATCTCGAGGGCCTGCTTGGCTACACCTCGCAGGATGCGCTCGAGATGACCCAGCCGGTGCTGCTGTTCGTGATCGCGTTCGCGCTCGCGACCGACTACGGCGTGTTCCTGCTCGGCCGGATCAAAGAACTGCGCGATCAGGGCCTGGACAACCGCGAGTCGGTCGCCCAGGGCCTGGCAAAGACCGGGCGCGTGATCACCTCGGCCGCGCTGCTTTTCTGCGTCGCGATCGGCGCGTTCAGCCTCTCGGGAATCGTCTTCATCAAGCAGCTGGGCATCGGCACGGCGGTCGCCGTCGCGATCGACGCCACGCTGATCCGCGCGCTGCTGGTGCCGGCGCTGATGGCGATGCTCGGCGAGTACAACTGGTGGGCGCCGCGCTGGATGAAGCGGATCTATCGGCGCTTCGGCCTGTCTGAGGGGCCGAGCGCGCCGGGGCCCGAACCAGCCGCTGCGGCAGGCTGACGACTTCGGCCTGCGC
The DNA here is from genome assembly GCA_016463365.1 of Thermoleophilaceae bacterium. Next base: position 4,520 of record JAEMRJ010000069.1, read on the forward strand.
GCGGTCAGGCCGCGGCTTCGGCGGCGTTGGTCGTGCCGTCCCAGGACGCGCGACCGACGGATTCAGGCACGCGCTCCTCATCGATGATCGTGAGCAGCGCTTCGACCACGTCAGGGTCAAACTGCGTCCCCGCGTTACGGACCATCTCGTTGCGCGCCTCGACCAGCCCGATCGACTGGCGGTAAGGACGGTCGGTGATCATCGCGTGGAAGGCGTCACAGACAAGCACGATGCGGCTGGCGAGTGGAATCTCGTCGCCGACCAGACCGTCGGGGTAGCCGGCGCCGTCCCAGCGCTCGTGCTCGTGGCGGATCGCCTTGGCGACTGCCGCGAAACCCGGCACCGGCAGGACGATGCGTTCCCCGATCTCGGGGTGGCGCTTCATGAACTCCCACTCGTGCTCGTCGAGGCCTCCCTGCTTGTTGAGGATCTCGTTCGGAATTCCGATCTTGCCGATGTCGTGCAGCAACGCGGCGTCGGCGAGCACCGTGCGCTGCTCGTCCGTGATGTGCAGGTGATCGCCGACAGCGAGCGCCAGGTCGACGGTTTCCTCTGAGTGGTCAGCCGTGTAGCCGTCGCGCTCCTGCAGCGCGACCAGCAAAGATGAGATCGTCGTCTGGAAGCGGCCGCGGTTGCGGTCCATCTGCGCCGCCGCGTTCCCGAGGTAGCCGGTGGTCAGGACGATGCCCAGGAAGATCGGCGTGGTCGTCACGATCCGCGCGATGACGTTTTCTCCACCGACGATCAGCGGCGTGATCACGAATGCCAGCGTGAAGAAGATCGTTCCGCCGATCGCGACCGGGCGGTCGCTCCAGTAGAAAATTGCGCAGTACATCGCTGGCAGCAGCAGGAAAAAGCCTGCGGTGATGACCTGAAAATGCAGGACCAGGACCGTCTGGATGACCACACCAATGACCAGCGCGACGATGAAGGTTCGTTTGGGCAGGTTGTAGCGACTCAGAAGGATTCCGGCGCAACCGCCGATCAGGCAGAGCAGCCCGGTCGAGTACGCGTACATGTCGAGCTTGCCCAACAGCGTCGACCACAGCGCGATGAAGCCGATTCCAGCAAAGAAGAACAGCGACATCGCGCGGCACATCATCACGTACTCGGCGCGTGCCTCACCAACTTCGCGTCGGCGCGTCGAGGGCAGATCCATGTAGGAGACGCTCAAAGCTATGCCGTCTTTCGGCCGGAGACTTCGCCGTGCAGCGCGCGAAGATTGCTCACGACGCCCTCTTCGAGCGATTCTCGCCAACTGGGACTCGGGATGACCGGGACACCGTCGCGCGCCTCAAGCGCGGCAAGCAGCGCACCCACGACGGTCGGATCGAACTGCGTGCCCGAGCCCTGGCGGAGCTGCTCGCGGGCCTGCGCCTCAGACAGCGGCTCGCGGTAGGGGCGCTCTGAAGTCATTGCGTGGTAGGCGTCGCATGCAAGAACCACGCGGCTGGCGACCGGGATCTCTTCGGCCTTGAGTCCGTCGGGGTAGCCGGTTCCGTCCCAGCGCTCGTGCTCGTGGCGGACGGCGTTTGCGACGTTCTCGAAGCCGGGTACCTCGTTGAGGATCCGCTCGCCGATCTCCGGGTGGCGGCGCATGACCGTCCACTCCTCCTCGGAGAGCGCGGAAGGCTTGTCAAGGATCTCATTCGGGATCCCGATTTTGCCGATGTCGTGCAGCAGCGCGACGTCAGCGGTGTGAAGCGTCTCTTTGCCCTCCAGGCCCAGGTCCTCCGAGACTGCCATCACCAGCGAAAGCACCTCAGACGAATGCTCGGCCGTGTAGTCGTCGCGAGCATCGAGCGCCATGAGCAGCGCGGTGATCGTGCCACGAAACCTTGCCTGCTCGACCGAAGCGGTGCGGAAGCGGTTGAACATCGCGCCAAGGATCATGCTGCAGCCGAGCAGCAGTGGAAGAGTTGTCAGCGCCTCGATCAGAGCCTCGTCGCTGCCCCAGATCGCAGGTACGGCGACGTAGGTGACCGTCAGCGGAACCATGATCGCCAGTTGGACCGCGACGTCGTTCCAGTAGAAGACCATCACGACGGCCGCCGGCAGGAACAAGAAGGAGAGTCCGACCATCACGTTGTCGCCGATTCCGACCATCGCGACAGCTGCGACGCCCAGCAGCACGGGACCGACGATCATCCTCGGCGAGCTGCGTTCCCAGCGCACAATCAGCACCCAGGCCGTTGCCAGGGCCACGAGTCCGATCGCCGCGGCGTCGGTCCAGTCGGGTTTGTGGAAGGCCACCGAATACATCACTTCGATGGCGCCGCCGAAGGCCAGCATCGCGATTGCGATGTGGCGCACGAGGTGGCGATCGGCGGTCAGTCCGAAGTCCTCGAGGCGAGTGCTTTTGGAGTTGTCGGCGTGTGAATTCAAGTCAGTGCGGAGATCCGTCTGATGACTCACCAGTTATCGGCCTTCACGCCTGCACCTTGCGCCTGATTTAACCGGGTGGACTTCTGTTCGACCCGCGAACGGTCCTGTCGTACCGCAACGGCGGTAGTTCTGCCCGGATTCTGGCCAGATGTTCCCTTCTCAGGTTGTCAATAATTTCGGTCCCCGCAGGCGATCTTGCAGCGATTTCAGCGCTATTGTGGACCGCGATGTCGACCGAAGTCCTGCAATACGTGGTGGATCAGCGCGTCGCGACGATCGTTCACGACGACGACAGAGCCAACACGCTGCGTACCGACGTGTTCGAGGCGTACTTCGAACTGCTCGATCGAGCCGAGGCCGACGAGGCCGTCGGCGCGGTGGTCCTGCGCGGTCGCGACAACTTCTTTTCGGCCGGGATGGACCTCAAATGGATGACGACGATCGACCGTGAAGAGCTCGGCACGATCGGCCCCAACATGGCCCGCCTGGCGCACCGACTGTTTGTTTTTCCCAAGCCGGTGATCGCCGCGATCACGGGCCATGCGATCGCCGGCGGAGCGATCATCCTGCTGGCCTGCGACCGCTCTGTGGGCGTTGAGGGCGAGTACAAGATCGGACTCAACGAGGTGGCGCTGGGCATTCCCTTCGGCGGCTTCGCGATGAAGCTTGCGCAGTCGCATCTGGTCCCCTCGGCCTTCGGCTCCGGGCTGCTGCACGGCGAGACGTTTCGACCCGCCCGCGCGCTCGAGCTCGGCTATCTCGATGAAGTCGCGCCGGCTGCCGAATTCGACGCTCGCGTCGCTGCGATCGCCGCGCGTGCCGCAGAACTCTCGCCCTTTGCCTATCAGCTGACCAAACAGGCGATGCGCGCGGAGCTGGCCGCAGAGATCGATGAGCAGATCCAGAGCGGCGTGCTCGTACAACTCTTCCAGGCATTCGCCGACCTGAACAACTCCTAGACTGGCCACCATGACTTCACCGGACGCTTCTTCGACCCTCGCAGAAAAGACAAGCATCGAGCTGGCCGCTGAGCCGGCAGAGATCCTCCTGGCGGCCGAGCAGAAACTGCTCGTCGACCGCCAGCCGATCACCGTCGAGGATGCCCTGGCGATCCAGCAGCTGCCCGACAATCAACTCGGTCACCTCGCGGACCTCGCGCACCGCGTGCGCCTTGACTACTGCGGCGAGTCGGTAGAGGTCGAGTCGATCATCTCCGGCAAGACCGGTGGTTGTCCCGAGGACTGCAACTTCTGCTCGCAGTCTTCAGTGTTCGGCAGCGAGGTCGCGCCGACCGGCTACATCCCGCCCGAGCAACTGCTCGCCGCGGCAGAGGCCACGGCCGAGACCGGCGCCACCGAATTCTGCATCGTCTATGCGGTACGCGGGCCGGACCGCCGGCTGATGGACCACGTGATCGAGTGCACGAAGCTCGTTCACGACAACGTGCCCGGCCTCGAAGTGGCCGCTTCGCTCGGGATCCTGACGCCCGAACAGGCGAAGGAGCTCTCCGACGCCGGAGTCCACCGTTACAACCACAACCTCGAGGCGGCCAGGAGCTACTTCCCCGAGGTCTGCACGACCCACACTTGGGAAGACCGCATGGAGACCTGCGAGCTTGTCCGCGAGACCGGCATGGAGCTCTGCTCGGGCGGCATCATCGGCCTGGGCGAGACGCGAGAGCAGCGCATTGAGTTCGCCTTCCAGCTGGCCGCGCTTGAGCCGCACGAGGTCCCGATGAACTTCTTGAACCCGCGCCCGGGCACGCCGATGGAAGACCGCGAGCTGGTCAGCCCGACCGAGGCGATCCGCACGATCGCGCTCTTCAGGTTGATCATGCCGGCGACGACGATCCGTTATGCAGGCGGCCGCGAGATCACGCTCGGAGACCTCCAGGAGATGGGCATGAAGTCCGGCGTGAACGCGCTGATCACCGGCAACTACCTGACCACCCTTGGGCAAAATGTAGGAAATGACCTGGGAATGCTCGAAGACCTCAAGATGCCGATCAAGGCCGTCAGCAAGGTCATCTAAGGAAAGCGCACAGAATGTTTGAACCAGGACAACTGACACGCGAAGCCGACGCACTTTCGAGCGCCCGCCTGGAAGCGGCCCGCGCAGAGCTCGACGCTGAGCGCGACTACGACGTCAACCGCCGCTGCGAAGAATGCGGCAGCAGGCTGACAGTCCAGATTTTTCAGCACGGCTACGAGGCGCACTGCACGCCTTGCGAGCGCCGCGCGCGCTCAGCCGCTGCCGCCGAGTAGCGCTCGCGCGAGCTGTCGGCCGCGTAACTATCGGAAAAAACGCCCCAACATGCGCATGTTGGGGCGCCCCGACATGCGCATGTTGGGGCGCTGAACGCGATACCTAAGGGATTTTCCGTATTGGGCGCAGAGCGGACTGCGGTCCGTTGGTTGCAGGCGGCCTGCGATAATTGCGACATGAACGACGTGACGAGCATGCCGACCGAAGAAGAAATCCGCGAATCGCTGCGCACTGTGATCGACCCCGAGCTGCGCCGATCGATTGTGGATCTGGGCATGGTGCGTTCTGTCGACATCAAGGGCGACGGCGTCGTCGACATCGTCATTTCGCTGACCACGCCGGGCTGCCCGGTGCGCTCGCACTTCTCCAGCGGAGTTGCCGAGAGCGCGGGCCGACTCGACGGTGTTGAGGTCGTGAACGTCGGCTTCGACGTGCTGAGCGACGCCGAGAAGGGCGAGCTGAAGGCCAAGCTCGGCCGCGGCGCGCTGCCCGAGGGCGCGCTCGCTCAGGTTCGAAACGTGATCGCCGTCGGCTCCGGAAAGGGCGGCGTGGGCAAGTCCACGATGACTGCCAACCTCGCGGCCGCGCTGGCTCTCGAGGGCAACAAGGTCGCCGTCGTCGACTGCGACGTCTACGGCTACTCGATCCCCCGCATGCTCGGCGTGAACAAGCGCCCCGAGGTCAACGAGAAGCAGAAGATTCTCCCGGTCGACGCGGCTGGCGGCCTGAAGGTCATGTCGATCGGATTCTTCATCGAGGACAACGCTGCCGTCGTGTGGCGCGGAGCGATGCTGCACAAAGCGATCCAGCAGTTCTTGGAAGACGTCGAGTGGGGCGAGCTGGACTATCTCTTGCTGGACCTCCCTCCGGGAACCGGCGACGTCTCGATGACCCTCGCGCAGCTTCTGCCGCAGAGCAAGTTCGTGATCGTCACCACTCCGCAGCCGGCCGCGCAGACCGTTGCCAAGCGCAGCGCCGATATGTCCAAGAAGGTCAACATCGAGGTGATCGGCGTGATCGAGAACATGAGCGGTTTCACCACGCCTGACGGCGAGCGCTTCACGATCTTCGGTGAGGGCGGCGGGCAGGCACTGGCCGACGAACTCGACGTTCCGCTGCTGGCCAAGGCCCCCTTGAGCGAGCCGCTGCGCATCCAGGCCGACGAAGGCGTTCCGCTGGTCGTGTCCGACCCGGACGACCCCGCAGCTCAGGCGATTCGCTCTGCCGCTCGCGGAATCATCGCCCTGACCCCCGTCGAGCTGCCGATGTTCCAGGAAGCATCCGAGCCGCTGGGCTTCGAGCTGCCGATGATCTCGCAGCACTCGCCGGTCATCAAGACGGGCGCCTGAGTCACGCGGGGCCCCGACCCGTTTCAAGCCAGATTTCCTCCACAGTCTGTCCCGGTGGGAGCGACTTTGGAGCATTTAAGGCTTGGGTTTGCGGTGCCGATCGGACTGAGGTGCAGCTTTGCTACCTGGATGAATCGGGGGATGTGTTTGGGCGTCAGACGCCGGTGTTCGTGGTCGGCGGGATCGTCGTCGACGCAAGCGCGGTCGAGCCGATCACTCGCGAGTTCATAGCGATCAAGATTGACGCTTCAGGGACGAAGAAGCTTCGCCACGATCACGATCACCTCAAGCAGAATCTGGAGGAGATCAAGGGTTCGAGTCTGCGACGGATCTACAGGCACGATTCGAATCCGCAGACCAAAACGGCGGCTGTCCTTGAGCGGACTCTCGCGCTGCTCGAGCTTTACGAAGCTGAGATTGTCGGATACATCCGTAGGGCAGGATCGAGCGACGACGCCGGCGAGCAGACCTACCACGGTGCAGTCCGGCACATCTGCAGGCGCTTCAACCACCGCCTTGCCGAGGCACACGATGACGGCGTCGTGATCGCAGACAATCGGGACGATGTCCGGAACCGGCAACTCGCGCACTCGATGTATGTCGAGAAGTTTCGCGGGACAGACAAGCTGCCGCGGATAGCTGAGAGCGTCACATTCGGCCAGAGCGAGAACCATGCCGGCCTGCAGATCGCCGACATAGTCTGCTCCGCGCTACTCGCGCCGATCGCCGCAGGTGAGGAGAACATCAAGCACCGATTTGGCAACCGCGTGAAGCACCTCAGGCAGGACGTTCAACTCGTTTGAGCCGTCGAATCAGACCATCGTCATGCCACCAGAAACAGAGATCGTCTGCCCGGTGACAAAGCCAGCACCCTCAGAAGCAAGAAACGCAACGACCGGCGCGATGTCGTGCGGCTGGCCCAGTCGGCCCATCGGCACGGCACCGCGCAACGACGCGACCATCGCAGCGGCATCTTCGGCGTACTGGATCATCTGGTCGAGCATCGGGGTGGCTGTCGGGCCCGGCGAGAGGCAGTTCACGGTGACGCCCTTGTCGAGCACCTCGCGGGCCATCGCCTTCACGAAGCCGATCGTGCCGCCGTTGGCCGCGCTCATCAGCGACTGCTCAGAAACACCGGCGCGCCCGGCCTCGCCGGCGATGTGCACGATGCGGCCGTAGCCACGCTCGATCATGCCGCCGAGCACCGCGTGGGTCAGGCGGATTCCGCCGATCAGGTTGATGTCGATCATCTGGCGCCAGTAGGCCTCGTCGCTCTTCAGCAGGCTCATCGCGTGGTTCCAGCCTGCGGCGTTGATCATCGCGTCGATCGGGCCGAGGCGCTGCTCGATCTCACCGATCGCGCGCGTGACAGAAGACTGCTCGGTGATGTTCAGGTCGACCCAGATGACTTCAGCGCCGCTGACGGCCTGCATCAGGTCGGTGGCGGCGGCTGCCGCCTTCTGCGGATCGATGTCGCCGATCGCGACGGCCATGTTGTCGAGCAGGAGTTCTCTGGCGACTTCGATGCCGATTCCGCCGGCGCCGCCGGCGACCAACGCGACGCGTCGATTCTTGTGCTGCACGGGCGGCTGAGCTGATCCGATTGAG
>JAEMRJ010000178.1 GCA_016463365.1 Thermoleophilaceae bacterium
CTCAACACCGCGCACACCGACGACACGCAGCTGAACGTCTTCGAAACCTTCGAGCCCAAGCTCAACGACGCTGCCAAGCAGGCCGATGTGCTTTTCCTCGCCAACATCGAGCCCGGCCTCCAGCGCGCAGTGCGCGAGCAGTGTCGCGAGGCCACGTTCGTCGCGCTCGACTCGATGAACCTCTGGATCGACATCGCCAAGGACTCCCTGATCGAGACGATCAAGGGCGTCGACGCGGTCTTCATGAACGACGCCGAGATCCGCGCACTCACCGGACAGAGCAACATGATCAAGGCCGCCCGCGAGATCCTCACCTGGGGACCGCGCCTGGTGATCGCCAAGCAGGGCGAGTACGGCGCAGCGCTCGTCACCCATGACAGCTTCTTCGCACTTCCGGCCTACCCGCTCGAAGACGTGATCGACCCGACCGGCGCCGGCGACTCGTTCGCCGGGGGCTTCCTCGGCTACATCTCGCAGCACCTCTCAGAGGGCGGCGAGCTCGACGACGACGCCTTCCGCCGCGCGATGACCTTCGGATCGACGATGGCCAGCTTCAATGTCGAGAACTTCGGCACAGAGCGCGTTCGCGACCTGACCGGCGACGAGATCGCCGAACGCTTCCAGGGCTTCCTTGCGATCACGCGATTCGCAGAAGTCGCGGCGACGTTCCGGTAAACCGCCGCAAGCGATAAAATCGCTGCCGTGAATCTGCTTTACATCTTTCTTGTCGCCTTTGTGATCAAGCTGCCCGTGCTCTGGTGCGGCTGGTACATCTACAAGGCGATCCACGACGTCCCGCTGCCGGAGCTCGACGGTCGCGACGGCGACTTCGTCCGCGCCGATTTCGAGCCCGGACCGCGCCAGCGCGGTCCGCACGGCGGTCCTCCGGCCGTGAGCATTCGTCAGCGCCGCGGTGACAAGGGCCACGACGAGTCGACGCCCGCGCCGCGCGTCACCACCAGCTCAAAGCCGCGCTGAGCACGTAGTAACCTCTCGCCCCAGATGTTCACCCCTTACTACTTCCTTGCAGTCGGTTTCGGCGTTTTCGCCGTCGTCGTGTCGGTGATCGGCATCAAGCGCCCGAACGACTTTCCCGGCAAGTTCACCAGCCTCGTCGTCGTGATCGGCGTGCTCTTCGGCGTCGCCACGTTCGCCATGGTCTGGAAGGGCGGCGAAGAAGAAGTCGACCACCGTAAGCATGAAGCCGCCGAAAAGGCGCACGAGTCCGGCGAGTCGCACGATGCGCCTGCCGGCATGAAGCCTGCGTCCTAGTCGGGTCAGCCGAGCGGCCGATCGTCCCGCGAACCGCTGGCCAGCGGGGCGATGTGCTTCAGCGCGAACTCGCGCACGTCTGCCTCAGAGTCAAGGCGTCCGATCGACTCCGGCGCAACGGTCAACGACATCGCAAGTCGGGCGATCAGCTCACCCGCAACCGAGGAGTCGTCCTGGCCGACGGACAGCCGGTCGGCGCTGGTTGAGTCATCAATCCGGAGCAGCAGCTCGCGTGACCGGTTGATCGCCTCTCCCGACTCGAGCGTGGAGCGCACGATCTGGGTGTTGTTGCTGGCGACCACGGCGCGAAAAATCGGGTGATTGCGAAGCGCGATGAGCATGGACGCGAACCCCGCCGCCAGGCGCTCCCCGGAGGTTTCGGCCTCGGCTGCGGCGCGATCGGCTTCCGCGAAGATCGTCTCGAGCTCGCGCGTCGTCCAGGCGCGGATCAGTTCATCTTTGCTGGCGAAGTAGCGGTAGAGGCTGGCGCGCGAGACATTCGCACGAGCCGCGATCTCGCCCATCCGGATGCGGTCAAGCCCCGAGCGCGCGGCCTCATCGCCCACCGCCAAGAGGATATTTTCGATCGCGGCGGCGCGGCCTGAGCTGGCGTTCTGGCTGATGGATTTGGAGTTGACGTGCTGCATGGTGTCAATCGCGTACTGCCCGTACAAGAGAACTTTCGACCATTGGCGGCGTGAGTGATGCACCGCCTGATACATAATCTGCTGCAGACAAAGAAAACGCGATACGGGAGCCCCCTGAAAAATGTCGGATGATCAGGTTCAAGTAGTGGAACCGCCCGCCGCCGAAGCCGGTGGTTCGAGCGCCGTCACGGTCACGGACGGACGCACAGGACAGAGCGAAAAACTCGCAATCACGGATGGAACTGTGCGTGCTTCAGAGCTGCGCCAGTTCAAAACTGATTCTGAAGACTTCGGGCTGATGACTTACGACCCGGCATACACCAACACCGCTTCGTGTCGCTCGGCGATCACTTACATCGATGGTGACAAGGGCATTCTTCAGCACCGCGGCTACCCGATCGAGCAGCTCTGCGAGCACGCGAGCTACCTCGAGGTCGCATACCTGCTGATCCACGGCGACCTGCCCAACGAGAAGCAGCTCGCAGACTGGAAGTACGAGATCACGATGCACACCTTCGTGCACGAGAACCTCAAGGTCTTTGTGCAGGGCTTCCGTTACGACGCGCACCCGATGGGAATGCTGCTGGCGACCGTCGGCGCGCTCTCAACCTTCTACCCCGACGCGAAGAACATCGGCGACCCGGAAGAGCGCCGCATGGCGGCGATCCGCATGATCGCCAAGATGCCGACGCTCGCGGGCTTCGCCTACCGCCACAGCCAGGGCATGCCCTACGTCTACCCCGACAACGACCTCGACTACGCGAGCAACTTCCTCGGGATGATGTTCAAGATGACCGAGCTGAAATACGAGCCCGATCTGCGCCTGGCCAAGGCGCTCGACACGCTCTTCATCCTGCACGCAGACCACGAGCAGAACTGCTCGACGGCAGCGGTGCGCGCGGTCGGATCGAGCCAGGTCGACCCGTACTCGGCCGTCGCCGCGGGCGTTGCAGCGCTCTACGGTCCGCTTCACGGCGGTGCCAACGAAGCCGTCCTGCGCATGCTGGCAAGGATCAAGTCGGTCGAGAACATCCCGGACTTCCTGACCAGCGTCAAGGCGGGCAACGAGCGCCTGATGGGCTTCGGCCACCGCGTCTACAAGAACTTCGACCCGC
>JAEMRJ010000006.1 GCA_016463365.1 Thermoleophilaceae bacterium
AGTCGAACTTCTCGACTGCGCGCATCAGGCCGACGTTGCCTTCCTGGATCAGGTCAAGCAGCGAGACTCCGCGGTCGTTGTAGCGCTTGGCGATGCTCACGACCAGGCGCAGGTTGGCCTCGATCATGATGTTCTTGGCCTCGTTGTCTGCGCGCTCGATCCGCTTCGCGAGTCGGACTTCGTCCTCGGCAGAGAGCAACTTGCGCTCGCCGATCGCCTTCAGGTAGAGGTGCACCGTGTCGATCGCCTCGCGGGAATCTCCCGGCGTGAGGTCGAGCTTCTTGTCGAAGGCCGGCAGCACGCTGAGCGCTGGAGGGGTCGATTCCTCGGTCATGGGCTCTTCGGCCGGTGCTTGTTCTGCTGCTTGTCGAATCATCTGCGGGGGCGCAATCGATCCGATTTCCCGAATCACCTATGTGTCGGGTAAGAGGTGGGGATTCCCCCCGGGTTCACGCAAACTCTGCGCTCAGCTCGCCAATCTTGCGTATCAATTCCTGCCGCTCAAGCTCGATTTCGGCCTTCTGATCACCGGGTGCTCCGGTTATCTTTCGGTCGAGACCGGCCTTCTCAAGCTGCAAGAAACCAAGTTGGATCACTTCTGCAGAGGCGTGTTCCCTCTCGGAAAGCATCGCTACTTCTGTAACGGCACTCTGCAGCTCCGGCTTTAGCTCCGGCAGGTTTGCAAGCGGGTTTTCGGCGTTTTTCTTCAGGTGATCGCGCAGCTCGCGCATCAGGGGCGTCGAGAGGTCTGCGTCCTGCAACTTTTCGAGGTACGCGCGCCCAACCGATGCGTTCGAGAGGCATTGTGCAAGGAAGATCCGCTCAGAACGCTCGCGGGGATCATTTTGTACCGGTCTGCGCGGTGGTGGCGGCAGAGCTTCTTCTGTGGCGCTCGGCCGCGGTTTCGGAGCGCTCTTGGCCCTTTCGCGCAACGATTCACGCAGAACAGCATCAGATATTCCGAGTCGATCGGCCGCAATCCGTAGTTGCTCCTCTTTGACGGGACCGTTTGCCATCGCATCAAACACGGGAACCAGCTCTTCGAGCACGTGTTCGCGCTCGCGCGCGCTGGAGAGATCGCCCTCGGCGAAGACCTGGGCCACGGCGAATTCGGCGACGGTCACGGCGCGGGCAATCGCTTCTTCGAATGCTTCTGGTCCGCCGGTCCTGATCAGCTCATCGGGATCTTTGCCCTGCGGGATCTGGATGACAAGCGTCTCGGTGTCTTTGTGCGCGCCCAGCACTTCTGCGGCTCGCAGGGCTGCGCGGCGGCCCGACTCGTCGGCGTCCAGAGCCAGGTAGACACGCTGCGCCATGCGCGAGAGCTCGGCAGCCTGTTGCTCTGTCATCGCCGTGCCCATCACCGCGACCGACTCCTCGAAACCCGCGTCGTGTAGCGCGAGGACGTCCGCGTAACCCTCGACCGCGATCACGCGCTTCTTCGACGCGGCCGGCCTGCGCGCGTGGTCGATGCCAAAAATCTGACTGCCCTTGTGGTAGGCAGGGCCCTCTGCGGAGTTGAGGTACTTGGGCTTGTCGCTGTCGCGCATTCCGCGCGCGCCGAAGCCGCGCACGATGCCCTTCTTGTCTGCCAGCGGGAACATGATCCGGCCGCGGAAGCGGTCGAAGATCTGGCCGCGGTCGTTGCGCTGCACAAGCCCGGCATCCTGCAGCTCCTGCTCGGTGAAGCCCTGGCGCAGCGCCGGCACGAAGAGCTTGTCCCAGGCCTTGGGCGAGTAGCCGACGCGGAACTTCGCCATCACTTCGGGGCTGAAGCCGCGGCCTTTCAGGTACTCGCGCGCAGCCTCGGCCTCGGGGGCGTCGGCGAGCGTGCGCTCGTAGAACCTGGTCGCGCGCTCGAGCAGCTCGAAGAGGCGCTCGCGCTGCTTCTGGCGCTCGGCGGCGCGGGGGTCGAGTTCTTCGTATTCGATCTCGACGTTGAACTGATCGGCCAGATACTCGATCGAGGCGGCGAAGTCGAGTCCCTCTTTCTCCTGCACGAACTTGAAGACGTCTCCCCCGACTCCGCAGCCGAAGCAGTGGTAGACCTTGTCGTGCGGATTGACGGAGAAGCTCGGCGAGTTGTCCTCGTGGAACGGGCAGCGGCCCATGTACTGCGAGCCGTTTCTGCGCAGGTCCGTGTAGTGATTGATCAGGTCGACGATGTCAACTGCCTCGCGGACCTTCTCCTTGGATGAGTCGCTGATCCGCGGCATCAGCGGGCCGTGCGCGGCGAGTTCAGCGCCTCAAACGTGCGAAAGGCGTAGCGGTCGGTCATGCCGGCGATCCAGTCGGTGACGCGCGTGGAGAGTTCGTCGGAGACGCCGTCGGGGATTTCCTCGGGATTCTCGACGTAGTAGGCGAACAGCCCCTTGATGAGATTGGTTACGCGGTCGGCCTCGGCGCGCACCTGCGGCCCCAGATATACGTTCTGGAACATGAAGCGGCGCAGGCGCAGCATCGCGCCGCCGATCTCGTCTGACTGAGAGATGTCACCCGCTGCGGCCGAAGCCGCCACCAGGTCTTTGACCAGCGTGTCGATGCGCTCTGACGGTGTCTCACCGAGCAGGTCGATCTCTTTCTGCGGCAGGTCGGCGGCGGTCAGGATCCCGGCGCGCAACGCGTCGTCGATGTCGTGGTTGATGTAGGCGATGCGATCGACGATCCGCACGATCCGGCCCTCTTGTGAGAACGGCCTGGTCGGGCCGGTGTGGTTGAGGATGCCGTCGCGCACCGGCTCGGTGAGGTTCAGGCCCTGACCGTCGCGCTCGAGGAAGTCGACAGTGCGCAGCGAGTGCTCGTTGTGGTGGAACTCGCGGCCGAAGCGCTCCTGGAGGCACTTCGAGAGGACGTCCTCACCGATGTGCCCGAACGGCGGGTGGCCAAGATCGTGGCCAAGTCCGATCGCCTCCGTGAGGTCTTCGTTCAGCTCGAGCGCCCGGGCGACAGTGCGCGCGATACCGCAGGTCTCCAGCGTGTGCGTCAGCCGCGTGCGGAAGTGATCGCCCTCGGGCGCGATGAAAACCTGCGTCTTGTACTTCAGCCGCCGGAAGGCTTTGGAGTGCACGATGCGGTCGCGGTCGCGCTGGAAGGGCGTGCGCAGCGGCGAGTCCGGCTCTGGCATCCTGCGCTCTGCCGGGTACGAGCGCACGGCGAGCGACTGAAGGATGACGTCCTCGCGGGCGTCGATACGGGAGCGGAATCCAGCCTCGGGAGAAGTTGTGTTCACCGATTGCTGAGCCGCGTCCATGCGGTTGATTCTGACAGGGGATCGCTCAGGCGAGGCTACGAATCCGCACGTTTGCGTGATGCGCGAGCGTCTCGGTGATTGCTTTGTCCACCTGGCGTTGCGCCTCTGGCTCGGCATCGGGTGTCTGCGCCAGCGGGGCCTTGAGCGCGCCGCTGTAGAAAGCATGCGCCTGCGCGCCAAAATCAAAGTCGCCAGCCTCACGGCAGTCACGACAGACAATCCCACCGGACGCAGGCGAGAACGCAACAAGGTCTTCAGTGGCGCCGCAGTGCACGCAGGCGTCGAGCTCCGGAGAGAATCCCGAAGCCAGCAACATCTTCGAGCGAAAAGCCAGGGCTGTCTCGCGCTGCGCCGCTCGCGGATCCGTGTTGAGAAGCGCGAGCATGTTGGCAACGAGGTTGTAGGCGGGAAGGTTCTGCTCGCGCTCGTCGAGCAGGCGCAACACGAAATCGCCGAGCCTTGCGGCGGCGTCGATCGAGTCGCCGCGCGTGCGCAGGTCCGCGTGGGGATCGACCGTTGACGCGCTGGTGATCGTCATCAGGTCGCCGCGCCCCTCGTGCAGCACCAGCTCAAGTCGGAAGAACGGTTCGAGCCGTCCGCCGAAGCGGCTCTTGGAGCGACGCACGCCCTTGGCGATCGCACCGACGCGCCCGAACTCCCGCGTGTAGAGGTGCAGGATGCTGTCGGCCTCGCCGTAACGCAGCTTGCGCAGCACGATCGCCTCGGTCTTGAGCGTCTGGGACATCTGTGAGAGATGATCGCGCATGCGGTGGATGCGGCCGCCGGATGCACCTCGGAACGTACAATTTGGAGCCTCATGAACGCGACGCTCTATTCAAAGGACAGCTGCAGCTTCTGCCGGCGCGCGCAGCTGCTGCTCGATCAGAACGGCGTGAAGTACGAGTACGTCGACCTGACCGGCGACATCGATGCGCAGGTCGAACTGGCCAAGCGATCGGGCCGCATGACGATGCCGCAGGTGTTCATCGGTGACGAACTGATCGGCGGCTTTGAGGATCTCGTTCTGGCGCTGCGCAATCCGCGTATTCGTGAAGCATTGAACGTTGCCTGAGCTCCCAGAGGTGGAGACGATCCGGCGCCAGCTCGCGCCGGTCGCCGAAGGCAGTGTGATCGAGCAGGTCGAGGTGACCGACGCACGGTGGGTGACGCCTGCGAGCGTGAGCGCATTCGAAAAGGCCCTGACCGGACGCAAGCTTGTTCGACTCGGTCGCCGCGGCAAGTACTTCCTCGCCGAGCTCGACGACGACTCGGCGCTTGTGATGCATCTGCGCATGACCGGCAACCTGCTCTACGTCCCCGAGGGCGAACCCGTGCCCGATTCCCACCTGCGCGGACAGCTCTGGCTCAGCTCGCCGCGCGGAAAAGCCCGAGGCAGCCTCGCCTTCACCGATCCGCGTCGGTTCGGCACAGCCGAGCTGATTCCGACCCGCGAGGCGCTCGACGCCTTCCTTGCCGCCCGGCTCGGCCCGGAACCCTTTGACGAGTCCTTTGACGGGCCGTATCTCTACACGCACACTCGCGGGCGCAAGACCCCGATCAAAGCCGTGTTGCTCGATCAGCGTGTGGTCGCAGGCGTGGGCAACATCTACGCCGATGAGGCCCTCTTCCGCGCCCGTGTGGCCCCTCAGCGCCGCGCGGCACGCATCACGAAGGCGCAGGCCGAGCTGCTGACCGAAACCGTCCAGGACGCGCTGCTCGCCGGAATTGACGCCAAAGGCGCATCGATCGACGACTTCCGTGACGCCTACGGCGTGAAGGGCAGCTTCCAGGACCAGTTCCTGGTGCACAGGCGCCAGGGTCTCCCCTGCCCTGAATGCGACACGCCGATCAAGAAGATCCGCTGCGCCGGGCGCGGGACCTACTACTGCCCCACCTGCCAGAAGAACTAGCGCAGCTCGTGCAGCACCGCGCGCGGGTGAGCGTCGAAGTAGACGTCTTTGAGGCGCTCGGTCGAAAGATGCGTGTAGGTCTGGGTGGTTGAGACGTCGGCGTGGCCGAGCATCTCCTGCACAGATCTCAGATCGCATCCACCGTTGAGCAGATGCGTGGCGAAGGTGTGCCTGAGCGTGTGCGGGCTCATCCGCTCGGCCAGCCCGGCCGATGCGGCGTACTTGCGGACAATCTTGTACAGACCCTGCCGGGTCAACTGGCCGCCGCGAAAGTTCACGAACAGGTAACGCTGCGGTCGATCCTTGGTCAGCGCGCGTCGACCGGAGCGCAGATAGATTCGGATCGACAGCAGCGCCTGGCGGCCCACGGGCACGATCCGCTCCTTGTTGCCCTTGCCGCGGGTGCGCAGGATGCCGTCATCAAAGTCGATGTCCGAAACCTCAAGGTTGATCACCTCACTCACGCGCAGCCCGGATGCGTACATCAGCTCGAGCATCGCGCGGTCGCGGGTGGCGATCGCGTCCGATCCCCGGATCTGATCGATCAGGTGGGAGACCTCTGAGCGACTCAGCACCGCAGGCAACTTCTTTGACTGGGCAGGCGCCTTGACATCGGCCGTCGGGTCGCTGTCGATCGCCCCCTCGCGGCGCAGGTACACATAGAAGGAGCGCATCGAGGAGAGCTTGCGGTGCAACGTCGTGCCTGCCAGTTCTCCGCCGGCCGCGAGCGTCTCGAGGTATTCGATGATCTGCGCCTGCGTCACTGTGAGCGGATCCTGGCCGATCGAGGCCAGGTGCGCGCCAAACTGCAGGAGGTCCGTCCTGTAGGCGATCAGCGTGTTGTCTGCCGAACGTGCCTCGAACTCGAGGTACTGCAGGAACTCGAGCAACAGGTCTTCGAACCGGGGCGCGAGCAGAGGCCGTTGTTGTGCAACCGGGGGTGCCATCAGCAGATTGATTGCCGGACGCGTTCGATTGTCCTTGCGCGCAGGCATCGCGCGCAACGGCGTTTGCGTGGGATTCAGAGCTGGGATTTGCGGGTGACGACCTTGAAAGCCGCGTCGACGCCCGGGCTCAAGTTGCGCGCGGCGTCCTCGGCCACGGCGTTGACCAGCAGCGAAGTCGCCGGGAGTGTGCGTCCGTTGATCGTTCCGAAGAGCCGTGTCTTGCTGGTGCCCGCGGGGAGCCGGCGCACGTACTTCACGACGGGCCTGCGGCCTTTGAGGCGGTAGACGTTGAAGATCACGCGCGCGGGCTTGTTCAGGGTGACGTAGAGGTATGTCTGGCCGCGACGGCACTTGGCCGTCTTGCGCTGACAGAACTTGGTCGGACTGGCGCGATAGCGCGAGACGACCGGGCCGCTGATCTCGCCGGGACCGGCGTACACGAGCTTGCTCGGCTCGCCGAGCACTTCGTTGCCGGTGGTGTCGGTCACCCGGCCGTTGCCGGAGAATGCGACTGTTCCGGCCTCGCCTGTGCTCCACGGCGTGCTGGCGCTACCGACGTAAACCGAGTTGCCGGAGACATCCACGCTCGTGACCTGACGATTTGCGGCGCCCATCTTGAGTGTGAATGCCGCGAGCACCCCGGTGATGTTGCCGCTGATCGATTCGCTGAAGTCAAGTCGGACACTGTTGTTGGCGTTGGCGACGGCATTGTTGAGGACGGGCGATGTGAGGTCCGCGGGAGTCGAAGCGGTCGCCGAGTAGCTCGAAGTCCGGCCGCTCGAGTCGGTTGCCGCAGCCGTGAACTTTTCGCTTGTCGGAGGAAGCACGGGCAACGGTGATGAGAAGATGCCACCGGGCGCCACTGCCGACTCGAAGTACTCGAGCGCCTCCCCCGGTCCGGCCGGAGAGTCGGCTCGGTAGATGTCCACGCTTGCGCCGCCACCAGTTCCGTTGAACGAAACGGTGTTGTCTGAGCGGCGTGGACCGATGCGCAACGAGGGCGCGACGAGATCTGACCTGATCGGCCTGCCGCACACGTTGTAGATCGGGAGTCGGTCGAGCTCGACCTGGGCAGTCGTCAGGTCAAACGCATACAGATCCGGCTGGCAGGCCACTGCGTATGAACCCGAGCCGATGACCGTCGTTCCCGCACCGGTGACCGTGAGCTTTTCCGTGATCGGGATCATCGGCTCGTCAAGCGTCACGCTATCGACTGAGAATGTGAGGAAATCGGTGCCCGGACTGCCGTTGGCCTTGTCGATCGCCCCGCGCAGCGAGCAGTCGCCAACCCCTGCGCCGCAAGCGCTGAGGGCAACGTTGTCGAGCGGCGTGTCGACCTCGTAGGTTGCCGCGCTGGCGACACCAGCCCGACTGAGCAGCGCGACGACGACCGCCAGCGTGAGCATGGTGGCGCGCAGAGTGGATTTGTTGCGCTCAAACAGGTAGGTCAAAACGGGAAGATGTTCGCGAACTCGTAGGTTCGAACACTCTAGAACGGGTCGAAGTAGCGGTGGGCGGTTACGAAACCGAGCGTGCGAGCGCTATCCCGCCGGCGAGTGCCTGCTCGAAGAAGAGCGAGTCTTCATTCATGTCACGGCCCATCGTCCGCCGCGGCAGGCCAGATTCGCCGTAAGCGGCCAGATCGGGATCGGCGCGCATCCAGCAGTGGCCTTCCATCTCTGCGGGCACGACCGCAGCGGGACCCAGGCCGACGGTCACCGGCGCGAGCAGCAGGCTCAGCACCGACCGTGTGTGGTGTGAAATCCCCTGATGGCGCTCGCGCGGGTCGCCGTTTGAAGCGCGAGCCACCAGCACCGTCGGGCAACCGAGCGCGAGGGCGGCGTGGGCGCTGTCGAGCGCGACCATGCCGCCGTGTCCGAGCGCCGTTCCCGAGCCGATGATCCCCGGCCCCGGTCCGACGATCGCGCAGTCCCAGCCGCGTTCGGTCAGTCCGGCGTGCAGGGCCCCGGCGGTGGACATTGCCTCACCCTCGCCTCCGTACGCAGGAGCTGCGGTGAGGTGATCGATCAGCAGGCCGCGCGTGCGCAGCTCTGCGACCGTCGATGAGAGTGCGCCGGGCAGCGCGCCGCCTCCGGACTGGACGTAGCCGATCTTCACGCCGGGGCGCTCTTGATGAGCCGCCCAGACCACCGGAGCCAACTGACCGTGCAACTGAAAAACGCCGACGGGCCTGCCCAGCGGAGCGTTCAGGGCTTCTGGCTCGACAGGGTCCACCCCGCTCTGCAACGGCGTGTAGTTGAGCTTCATCACATGTCGCGAAGGGTCTGCCCTGCCGTCGAGGCCGCGCGTGAGGTTGACTACGAGCACGTCGCTCCCGCCCGACCCGAGCTCGAGGTCAAGAGCTTCCGTGTTCACGACCACGTCATCGCCCACCAGGCTTCCGCCGACCATTGCCACGTCGGCGTAGGCGGGACGCTCGGCGCCGTCGACCTCCACGACCAGCCGCTCGATTCCGCGAACGCCGGCGGCTGGGCGCTCAATCGAAACGACCGTTCCCCGCCGGAGACTGAGCATCGTCATCCCCGCGACGTGGCGGGTCAGACGCCGCCTGAGGCGGCGATGTTCGAGCCGTCGGTGTCGACGGCCTCAAGCTCTCCGGCGTCCACCTCGCGCGAGAGAAACGCGGCGACTTCCTCGGGGCTGCGTGACGGGGCGTGCGCGACGGCAGCGCCGACGAAGTCCCGGAAGAGCGGTTGCGGGCGCAGCGGGCGCGACTTGAACTCGGGGTGGTACTGCGACGCTATGAAGAACGGATGCTCGGGGACTTCGATGACCTCGACGAGGCGCTCATCCGGAGAGGTGCCACTGAAGACCAGGCCCTGCGCCTCGAGACGCTTGCGCAGGTGGTTGTTGACCTCGAAGCGGTGGCGGTGGCGCTCGTAGATCACGGCTTCGCCGTAGACCTCACGCGCACGGGTGCCCTCGTGGAGCTTCACCGGGTCGGCGCCCAGGCGCATCGTGCCGCCCATGTCTGCGACTTCTTTCTGGTCAGGCAGGAGGTCGACCACTGCGTAGGGCGTCTCCGGGTCAAACTCTGTTGAGTTGGCGCCGTCAAAGCCGGCAACGTGGCGGGCGAACTCCACGACAGCCACCTGCATCCCGAGGCAGATTCCCAGGAATGGGATTCCTTGCTCGCGGGCGACGCGTGCGGCGTGCACCTTGCCTTCGACGCCGCGAATTCCGAAACCACCCGGAATCAGTACGCCGTGGCAGCTCTGGAGCTGAGCCTCGATCTCTTCGTGCGAGAGCTTTTCGGAATCCATCCAGACGACTTCCATCCGGCGGCCGTGGTGGATCGCACCGTGGCGCAGCGCTTCTGAGACCGAGAGATAGGCGTCCTGAAGTCCCATGTACTTACCCACGAGCGCGATGCGCACGGGCTCTGCTTCTTGGGCCACACGGGCATTCTCGACGAGCACTTCCCACTCGGTGAGGTTGGGCGGACCGGCTTCGATACCGAAGTGGGCGAGGATCGAATCGTCCACGCCCTGGGCGCGGTACACGAGCGGAACCTCATAGATGTCCTTGACGTTCTCGCCGCTGATCACGGAGCTCTTGGGCACGCTGGTGAAGAGCGCGATCTTGTCGCGCATCTCCTGAGGAAGCGGCTCTTCGGAGCGGCAGATCAACATGTCGGGCTGAATACCGATACGGCGAAGTTCGTTGACGGAGTGCTGCGTGGGCTTGGTCTTCAGTTCGTCGGCGTGTGCGATGTAGGGCACGAGCGTGAGGTGGATGAAGATGCAATTGTCACGCCCGCGGTCCTGCTGAAACTGGCGGATCGACTCCAGGAACGGGAGGCTCTCGATGTCTCCGACGGTTCCGCCGATCTCGGTGATCACGACGTCGACGTCTTCTGTCTCGGCGATCAGGTCGATCCGGGACTTGATCTCGTCGGTGATGTGCGGGATGACCTGCACGGTGCCGCCGAGGTAGTCGCCGCGGCGTTCCTTGCGGATGACCTGGTTGTAGATCGCGCCCGTGGTGACGTTGCTGCCGCGGGAAGTGTTTGCGCCGGTGAAGCGCTCATAGTGACCGAGGTCGAGGTCGGTCTCGGCGCCGTCTTCGGTGACGAAGACTTCGCCGTGCTGGAACGGACTCATCGTGCCCGGGTCCACATTGATGTAGGGGTCGAACTTCTGGATCTGGACGCTCAGGCCACGTGACACCAGAAGTCTGCCGATTGCGGCGGCAGCGATGCCCTTGCCGAGCGAAGAGACGACGCCTCCGGTGATGAAAATGAAGCGTGTGTCACGTGTCTGATTTGGCAATCCGGGCCCCTTCAAAGCGTCTTCCCAAGTGGTCGATGAACCGTAACATGGGCGTCCGATCGATCAATTGGGAGATGGATCTGAATTCCCCATATAGCGTGATTAAAACCACGATGGCGAGCGCGATCAGTTGCGCGGTGGTGCTGAGCGTGAGCACCATCCACACGCCGGCGATCGCGCCGATCGCATTTGAACCGGTGTCTCCGAGCATCCCCTGCTCTCCGAGGTCGTAGTACAGGAGCACCGGTAGCGAGCCGAGGAAGACGCCGGTGATCCAGATCGGCTCGAGGGTCCACGCCCCGATGCACAGGCCCGCGGCAACGACGAAGAACACCTTCAACGCGCGACCCGGACGCAGATCCAGAAGGTTGAAGAGGTTCGTCGTGACGACCACCAGTGCGATCGCCAGCAGGTACTCGAGGTCGCCGGGGACGATCAGGCCCATCGCGAAAGCCGCCAGACCGAGCGAGCCGACGGCCTTTACGGCGCCGGTCGAGAATCCGCCGCTGAAAGTCGCTCTGGCGTGACCGCGAACGCCCCGCGGGTCCTGCCGGCCGAGGCCCCCTTCGATCACCGGGGTGCCGAGCAGATCGTCGATCGCGCCCAGCAGGCAGACCCCGATGATGTAGATCATCACGCCGGCCAGTCCGACGCCGCCAAGGATTTCGTCGTCGAGCAGGCGGTCGAGCGGGGCCGACACGCCCAGTGCCACGAACGCCGCGAGCGGGATCAGGATCCCGGACGGGACCGGCACTTCCCGCCCGGCATAGTTGGTGCGGACGAACCCGGCCTCCTGGAGTCCGCGCAGCAGTACCGGCGCTCCGAGCAGCGCAACCACAAACGCGATCAGGAGCGGAATCACATGCATTGAGAAATCAATTCCTACGGGCCGACCTGCGGGACGATCGAGTCGGCCGTCTCTTTGTAGCCGTAGTCGCCCTTGGCTCCGTTGAAGATCGAAACGAGCGCGTAGTAGCCCGCGTATGACTGGATGTCGTCGACGGTTGAAAGACCGAGCGAGTTGTACCACTTGATGTTGCTCGGCTCGGTCGTCGTGTTCTCGACCCCGGCCACGCGCGATGCCTGCTGCGAAAGCCCCGCGACGACCCCGCGTTCGAACCCGTCAAAGACCTTGCCGTCGGCTGTGTCGGCGTCGGGCGCCTCTTGGCGTGCATACGCGAACAGACGGGCGCGACTGAGATCTCCGGAGAGTCGGCTGAAGACGAGCCGGCGCATGACGCCGGTGTTCCTGCCGCGCGCGAGGCGCCGACCGACGGCGCGGCCCAACTGGTCGGCCTCGGCGGCGGTGGGAGTTTCATCGTTGACCACGTCATTCAGGTCAAGCGCGCTGGCGATTTTCTCGTACTGCGGCCTGGCCAGCAGCTGCGCGATGTACTGCACGTCTGCGCCAGCCGGCTCGACGGCCCGGGTGACCGACTTGAGCGTGCTCTGCGCGACAGTTGCAGAACCGATGGTCGCCACACGCTCGCCCGACATCCGGTCGCTCACCAGCTGCGGATAGGCAGTGCCGATGAACTCAATCTGGCGCTCGAGCTCGTCTTTGCGGTCGCTGGATTCCTGACGCGACTCGTTCAGGTCTTTCTTCAGAGAGTCCTCGAGGTTGCCGCGCACGTCATTGACCAGGCCGGTGTCGCCGAGCGTCACGCCCAGAAGCAGCCCCAGGGCGAGCGCGACAAACACGGCTGCCAGTGACATGGCGTGATATCGAAAGTCGATCATGCGGCGTGCAATCCAATCAGATGAAGTTTTGGCGACAGTGCGATCAGCCGATTCCGAAGGTCACTTTGAACTTCAACCAGATCAGATCCACGAGGTCGCTGAGCGAAGGTGAGACCAGGACGGCGACGATCAGCGCGAAGGCGCCGGCAACGAGCACCGCGCTGAGCGCGCGGTTGCTCGGCCTGGGACGGTAGAGGCGGCTCACACCCTTGGCGTCGATCAGAATTTCACCGACGCGCACGCGCGTCAGAAACGTCGACGCCATCCCCTTGCGGTTCTTGTCGAGGAACTCAACGAGGTTGAAGTGTGCGCCGACGGTGACGATCAGGCGGGCGCCTTCTTCTGCGGCCATCAGCATCGCGATGTCCTCGCTGGTGCCCGTCGCCGCGACGGTCTTGTAGGGCACGCCGAGCTGTTCGAGCCGTTCGCTCCCGGGCGCGCGCCCGTCGGCGTACGCGTGAACGAGCAGTTCCGCGCCGCAGGCAAGAACTGAGTCCGCAGCTGAGTCCATGTCGCCGACGATCATGTCGGGCCTGTGGCCCTCATCGACAAGCGCGTCGCCGCCGCCGTCGACGCCGATCAGGATCGGCTTCTCGTCGCGGATGTAGCTGCGCAGGGCCCTGAGGTCACGCTGATGGTCGACGCCGCGCACGACAACAAGGACATCGCGGTCGCGAAAAACCGTCCTGAGCTCAGGGAGGTCGATCTTGCCCGAGAGCAGTTCGCTCTCCTGGCGGATGTGGTTGATCGTGTTCTCGGCGAATCGTTCGAGCGCGCGGCCGACTTCGCGCTTGGCCTGCTCGTACTTGTCCGCGACGACTTCGGTGGTCTGCACCTCGCCACGGGCAAGGACGATGCCATCGCGTAGAACCTCTCCACCACGGACGGTGATCTGGTCGCCGTCGCTCAACTGATCAAACAGGTCGTTGTCAGCCACGTCAACCAGATGCACACCAGCACCGGCGATGATGGTCGGCCCGGTGTTCGGGTAGTCGCCGGTGGACGATTCGGCAACATTGATCACGCAGCTCACGCCTTTGCGCACAAGCTCTTCGCCCGAGACCCGGTCAATGTCCTTGTGGTCGATCAGTGCGATCTGACCGGGCATCAGCGTCTTTGTGAGCAGCTTGGTACGCCTGCCGGGACGGACCAGTCCCTTGACGACCGTCGACCGCGACATGGTCGCGACTTCTTCCCCCGCCGTGCCGGCCAGATTCCGCTGCATTGGAGGGACTTTAGATCACCGTTGCCGGCGGTGAAACTGACTTAAGCGGCGGCCAACAGCTCCCGCGCATGCTTTCGGGCGCCACTGTCGTCGGCGTCCGCACCGAGCATCCGACAGAGCTCATTGACGACCTCTTTGTCGGAAAGCCGCAGCACCTCGGTGCGTGCCGCGCCCTCCCCGGCCGACTTCTCGATACGGAAGTGACTTTCGGCCGCTGCTGCGACCTGCGGAAGGTGCGTGATGCAGATGACCTGGCGCTCCTGCCCGAGTGCGCGCAGCTGCTCGCCCACGGCTCGCGCTGTGTGACCGCCGATGCCGGCGTCGATTTCGTCGAAGACGAACGTCTGGTCTGCCGGGGGATTGCCGGCAGTGAGCAGCGCAAGCATCACGCGGGAGAGCTCGCCGCCGGATGCCGTCTCGCGCAGCGGCGCTGCTGCGATGCCGGGGTTCGGGGCAATCATGAATTCAACGACATCAGCGCCTGTCGGGCGGATGTCGCCCGCCACCGGGGATATTTCGATTTCGAATGACGCGCCTTCAAGCGCGAGCAGCGAGAGGCGCTCGCGAACGGCAGCGGCGAGTTTCGGGGCGGCTTTCCTGCGCGCCTTTGACACCTCGCTCGAAAGCGTCTGCTGCCGAGCACGCAGATTCGCGAGTCGCCCGGTAAACCCTTCGATCTGTTCACCGGCGTCAGAGAGCCGGTCGCGGTCCTCGCGGCAACGCTCGGCGTGCTGCAACACGAGTTCGATCGAACCGCCGTGCTTGCGCTTGAGACGCTCGTAGCCGTCGAGCCGATCGTCGAGCTGGGCGAGGCGTTCGGGGTCGGCTGCGAGGCCTGCGCAGTACGCGCGCAGGTCAGCTGCGACGTCCTGGAGCTCCAGAGCAACTGCCGCCGCGCGATCCGCGAGCGAAGCAAGCTGGGGATCCGCACCGGAGGACCCCTGGAGTTGGGTGACCGCGCCGGCAAGGAGAGACGAGGCGCCGGTCCCCCCCGGAACTCCGGCATCCTCGTCTTCGAGCGCAGCAAGCGCGCCCTCTCCTGCCAGTCGCAGTTCATCAACCGACCGCAGTCGGTCGCGCTCTGCCGAGAGATCAGCCTCTTCGGCGACCTCCGGCGCGAGTTCTTCGATTTCGGCCAGCTCAAACTCGATCAGGCCGAGCTCGCGCTCGCGCCTGCCCGCGAGAAGCTCGAGTTCAGCGAGCGTGCCCGTGAGTTCGGATGCCTCCGCGTGCAGTGCGCTCAGCTCGGCCAGGCGTTCGCCGTGCTGATGGCCGGCAGAACCGAGCGCGAATGCGTCAAGCACTGCAAGCTGCGCGCCCGCGAGCGTGAGTTTTCGGTGTTCGTGCTGCCCGTAGAAAGCAACAAGTGCTCCACCGAGAAGCTGCAGGTCTGCTGCCGTCGAAGAGCGTCCTTCGATGTAGGCGCGGGTGCGTCCTTCGGGAGTGACCCTTCGGCCGACCGCAATCTCGGATGCGTCGGGATCCGCGAGTCGCTCACGCAGGTCGGCAAACTCGGGTGCGTCAAGCAAGCCCTCGGGCAGCTCGAAGAGACCTTCGACGTATGCCTCGGCGGCGCCGGGCCGGACGATCCCCCGCTTCGACCTGCCCCCCAGCAAGAGGTCGATCGCGTGGGCGAGCATCGTCTTTCCGGCGCCGGTTTCGCCGGTGATCACGTTCATTCCGCGACCGAGTGAGAGCTCGGCCCGTTCGATCAACAGAAGGTTTTCTATGCGCAGCTCGAGAAGCATGCGACCTTTGTACAGGTCGCGTCGGACGAACACCTGTTCGGGTCAGCTGGCGAGTTTGCCGAACTTGTCTCGGAAGCGGTCGTAGAAGTTGGAACCGGGCAGCTGCGCGAGCAGCGTGGCGTTGTCCTCGAAGGCGACCTCTGCGGTCTCGCCCACCGGGAGCGTGCCGACCATCAGTCCGTCAACAAGTATCTCAAGTTCGTCGCGACGTCCGGAGTTGGTCACGCCAAGTACATCCCCCGGCGCCGCCACCAGCGCGCGAGCCGTCAATGTGTGCGGAGCGATGAAGCTGACGACGTAGCCCTCGACGCCCCAGGCCAGGATCGGCCCGTTGTTGGCAAGGTTGTACCCGGTCGATCCAGCAGGCGTAGCGGCAACAACGCCGTCACAGCGCACGCGTCCGACGGGCTCATCGGAAAGCCCGTAGGCGACCTCAGCAACGCGGGCATCGCGGGCACGATGGAAGGAAACGTCGTTCACGCCGAGCACGTCGATCTCTGCGTAGTTCAGTCGCAACGCCGGCAGCTCAAGCGTCTCAAACGCGCCGGAGAAGGCGAGATTAAGTCCATCCGGAAGGGCCTCGCGCTCTGCGGTCGTCAGGAAGCCGATGGTTCCGAAGTTGAAACCGAACGTCGGTGTCTTCGTGCCGGCAAATGTGCGCAGCGAACGCAGGATCGAACCGTCTCCGCCCAGGACGATCGCGATGTCGGGCTCTGCGGCCGCAAGCTCAGCATTCACGAGGTACTCCACCCCGTCATTCGACTGCTCCGGCTCTGGCGTGTCGTAGATCAACTCGCAGTCGAACTCAGCGGCGATCGACCGTAGCCGCTCAAGCGCCGGCTCGACGTTGTCGTTGGGAAAGTGGTGGGTGATGACAGCTGCGCGCATTGCTCTTGGTGATTATCGCGCTTCCGGCTCGACGCCCTCAGCTGCCGCACGCAGATCTGCGAGACCAGGACGGGAAGGCTCGGCGAGCCAGAGGAATGCCTCAAGGTTTCCGGCGGGCCCGGGAAGGCCCGATGAGCATGCTCCGAGCACCGAGAAGCCGATCGCGACTGCCGACCGGGCCGCAGCTTCGATCGCGTCTGTGCGGGATTCTCGATCGCGCACCACTCCGCCCTTGCCAACGTTCCCGCGACCAACTTCGAACTGCGGCTTGACCAGGGCGAGAAAATCGAAATGCTCCGCGGCGACCGACCTGAGCGCCGGCAGAACTTTCTCAAGCGCAATGAAAGAGAGGTCCGCGACAAGCAGGTCCGGCGCGTATTCAAGGTCGTCCGGCTTCAACTCGCGGACGTTCATCCGCTCGATGACAGTCACCCGTTCGTCCTCGCGCAGCTTCCAGTGCAACTCGCCGTAGGCGACATCGATCGCGATCACGTGCCGCGCGCCGCGCTGAAGCAGACAGTCTGTGAAGCCGCCGGTGCTCGCGCCGGCGTCAAGCGCAAAGCGGCCGGCCGGGTCGATTTCGGGGAACGCCTCTAGCGCATTCTCAAGCTTGATGCCGCCGCGGCTCACGTAGCGATTCCGCTGGGCGACGATCAGTTCGATGTCGTCGGGGACCGTCTGCCCCGGCTTGTTGATGCGACGCCCGCCGTTCTTGAGCTGCACGTCCCCCGCCAGGATCGCAGCAGAAGCTTTGGCCCGAGAATCAAAAACCCCTCGATCGACCAGAAGTACATCCACCCGCACCCGTCGCTCCCCCATCCCGCCAATCCTAGATCCGAGAGGGGCAGGCTTTAAAGAGAAAGACCCCGCGTTGGGCGGGGTCTGTCTCTGGGGAGGATACTGCTGTGTCTTTGGGTCAGCTCGTTCAGGGGGGAGTGAGCTGAGCCCTGTAAGAAATCGTGTCCGGTCGAACTTGGAGGCGACTTCCGTATCTGGAATCAAAGATACGCACCGGTATGTGATGTGTCTGTGAGATTGCTCACACTTGCACAAAGTCTCTGCGGTGCCCGATCAGCGCCGCGTCCAATAGGATGCCAACCCAATGGAAAAGCGAGACTTCGACATAGTTTTGTACGGTGCAACCGGGTTTGTTGGTGAGCTCACGGCGGAGTACCTGGCTGAGAACGCCCCGAGTGGTCTGAAATGGGCTCTGGCCGGTCGAAATCACGAAAAGCTGACAAAGCTTCGCGACAGGCTCGCCGCCGACAAGCCAGAGCTTTCAGAGCTGCCACTGCTCGCAGCGGACGCCGAAGACGCCACGTCGCTTGAAGAGCTCGCGCAGAGCACTCGCGTGCTGATCACCACGGTCGGCCCCTATGCCATCTACGGCGAGCCGCTGGTCAAGGCCTGCGCAGAAAACGGCACGGACTATCTCGATCTGACCGGCGAACCGGGATTTGTCGACGAGATGTATGTCAAGTACGACGCAGTCGCCAAAGCATCCGGCGCAAAGATCGTTCACTGCTGCGGATTTGACTCCATTCCGCACGACCTCGGCGCCTACTTCACAGTTCTTCAGTTGCCCGAAGACGTGCCGATCACCGTCGAGAGCCGAGTGCGCGCTTCCGGAATGGTCTCTGGCGGAACCTTCTATTCAGCGCTCAACGGAATGGGTCACGCAAAGCAGACGGTCGACGCGGTGCGCGCGCGACGCAAGGTCGAGCCCCGTCCGGAGGGTCGCAGAGTCGGCACCGCCAGGCCCGGGCTCAGGCGCGACAAGGAAATGGGGATGTGGACGGCGCCACTTCCGACGATCGATCAGTTCGTCGCGGAGCGTTCGGCCGCTGCGCTGGATCGTTACGGACCAGACTTCAAGTACGGGCACAACTATGCCGCAAAGCATCTGCCCACAGTGGTTGCCGGAACGGCAGGCGTCGCGACGATGTTTGTGCTCGCGCAGATTCCGCCGGTGCGCAGAGGACTGATGAAGCTGATTCCGCCGGGGACGGGGCCGAGCGCCGAGAAGCGCGCCAAGAGCTGGTTCCGGGTCGAGTTCGTCGGAACCGGCGGCGGCAAGACCGTTCGCACCGCGGTGTCTGGCGGCGAGCCCGGTTATGACGAAACATCCAAGATGCTCGCTGAGAGCGGCCTCGCACTGGCACTCGACGTCACGCCCGAGCGCTCCGGACAACTGACGCCGGTTGCAGCGATGGGCGATGCTCTGCTTGAGCGCCTGCCGAAAGCCGGCATCAAGATCGAAGTCCTGGACGCCTGAACCGTTTCAAGCCAGATTCTGCATCAACATACGTCCTGCCGACCCTCGGCAAGACGTATGTTGAGGCAATTTTTGGCTTGGACTAGGTGGCGTCAACCGGCGTCTTCGCGGACAGCCGGTCGGTGATGCGCTTGACCACGGCCTCGGGTGTGAAGCCGACCTCTTCGTGCAGCAGTGCCGGGGCGCCGTGCGTCACAAAACGATCCGGCAGGCCGACCCGCAACAACTGCACGGGAAGACCGTTGTCGGCCAGATGCTCGAGCACGCCGGCACCAAAGCCGCCCGCAAGCACGCCTTCTTCGAGCGTTACCAGCAGCGAGTGTTCTGCGGCGAGCTCGTTGATCAGTTCGGTGTCCAGCGGCTTGGCAAACCGAGCGTCCGCGACCGTCGCCGAAATACCGCGCTCGGCCAGGAGCTGCGCCGCGCCCTGCGCCAGGCCGACCCCGCTGCCGTAACCAAGCAGTGCGACAGAACCGTCGCCACGAGTCAGCACCTCGCCAACACCGATGTCGATCGACGTAGGTGTTGTCGGCAGCGGAACTCCGACGCCCGCCCCGCGCGGGTAACGGATGGCGACCGGGCCGTCGTCATGTACGAGCGCGGTGTGGAGCATGTCCACCAGGGCAGCCTCGTCGCGCGGAGCCATCATCACGATGTTCGGCAGCGGACGGAAGTACGCGATGTCAAAGGCGCCGTGATGCGTCGGTCCGTCGTCGCCGACCAACCCGGCACGATCCATCGCAAACACGACATTCAGATTCTGGAGACAGACGTCATGGACGATCTGGTCGTAGCCGCGTTGCAGGAACGTCGAGTAGATGGCGGCCACGGGCTTGACTCCCTGCAGAGCAAGGCCAGCGGCAAAAAGCACGGCGTGCTGTTCGGCGATCCCGACATCGAAGTAGTGGTCCGGCAGCTCTTTCTGCATGATCGACAGACCCGTGCCGGAGTTCATCGCAGCGGTGATGCCGACAATGCGCGGATCCCGCCGCGTCTCGGCGACGATCGCCTCACCGAAGACCTTGGTGTACTGGGGTGGCGACGGCGTGCTCGGCGCGCCTCCGCTGATGCCGGCCGGCGCTGGCTTGCGGTCGGCGATGCCCATCGGCTTGACGGCGTGCCACTGCTCCATGCCCTCGAGCCCGCCCTCTTCGGCAGCGACAAATCCCTTGCCCTTGACTGTGGCGATGTGCACCACAACCGGGCGGTCGGCCTCCAGTGCCTCTTCGACGGCGGTGCGCAGCTCGGCCACATCGTGACCGTCGACAACGCCGATGTATGCAAAGTCCAGCTCCTCCCAGAAAAGGCCTGGCGCCCAGAAAGCCTTGACCGATTCCTTGAACGCCGGCCCGAAGCGCTCAAACGCGGCTCCGATACCGGCGGGCAGCTTGGTCAGTCCGCCCTCTGCCCGGTCGCGAGCCTTGTAGAGCTTCGGGTTCATCCGCACGCGGTTGAAATAGCGTGAAAGCGCACCGACGTTCGGTGAGATGCTCATGCCGTTGTCGTTCAGGATCACGACAATCGGCGTGCCCAGCCCGCCGGCGTTGTGGATCGCTTCGAAGGCGACGCCGCCGGTCATCGAGCCGTCGCCGATCACCGCGACGACTTTGCCGTCCTCGCCCTGACCGAGGCGCATCGCCTCTTTCAGGCCGACTGCGTAGGAGATCGAAGTGGACGCGTGGCCGGCGCCCATGATGTCGTGCTCGGACTCGAACGTCGCGCAGAACGGAGCGAGACCGCCGTACTTGCGGATCGTCGAGAGATCATCACGACGACCGGTCAGCATCTTGTGCGGATATGACTGGTGGCCGACGTCCCAGAGGATCTTGTCCTTTGGTGAGTCAAGCAAGGAGTGCAGGACAACCGAGAGTTCGCAGACGCCGAGGTTCGCGCCGAAGTGACCGCCGATTTCGCCGACCGTGTCAATCAGCTCTTCACGAACTTCCTGGGCGATCTGCTGGAGCTGTTCGTCGCCGAGACCGCTCAGGTCATCGGGTCCGGCGATGCCGGGAAGCAGCGGGCTCGAACTCAGTTCTTTGTCTTTCTTGGGGATGGCTTCTACCTGTCTCGACCGTAGATGTAGGCGCTTACCGCCTGCAGGTCACCCGCGTCGCCGCGGAAGTCGACCGACTCGAGCAGCTCGCGCACACGGGCGTAGCTCTGGTCGGCCAGCTTTCGCGCTCCGTCGAGACCGAACGCGCTGACGTACGTTGCCTTTCCGTGTCGCTCGTCACTTCCGCTCGGCTTGCCGAGTTCGGCGTCCGAGCCGGTGACATCGAGAATATCGTCGATGATCTGAAAAAGCACCCCTAACTCTCCGGCGAAATCGCCGAGTTGTTCGACCTGACTCGTGGGCGTGCCAAGAACGATCGCCGCGCCGCGCACTGAGGCGCGGATCAGGCGACCGGTCTTCAGCTCATGCATCAGCTTCAGCTCCTGGGCACCTTCGACCTGCTCGTCGATGTCGATGAACTGACCGCCGACCATGCCGGCGGCGCCGATCGCCGAAAGCAGCTCGTCCATGGCGCCCACCACATGCATCGGATCGCCGCCCTGATCTGCGGTGATCAGACGCAGCGCTTCGGCAAAAAGCGCGTCGCCGGCGAGGATCGCGACGTTCTCGCCGTAGGCGACGTGACACGTGGGCTTGCCGCGCCGCAGGTCATCGTCGTCCATCGCGGGAAGGTCGTCGTGGATCAGTGAATACGTGTGGATCAGTTCGAGCGCAGCCGCGTACGGCATGACGACGGAAGGATCGTGACCCAGTGCATGCGCGGTGCTGAGCGCCAGTACCGGACGAACGCGCTTGCCCCCGGCGAGCAGCGAGTAGCGCATCGCTTCGACGAGGCGGTCGATCTGCGGTACCGCTTCAAAGTCGATTTTCTCCAGGTAGGCGTCGACCGCCAGGCGTTTGGCGTCCGGAAACGCCGGGGCGGCGTTCACCGGGAGACCGACTCCAGCGTCGACGCCGCGCGACTTGCCAGCTCGGTCAGCTCGCGCAGCCGCGTCTCCAGGGCGCCGGCATCAAACTCGCCTTCGCGCAAGGTGGAGACTTTCTCCTTGAGCTCGACAATCAGACCGTCAAGCTCGTCGAGCGTCGCTTGTGTTTTGGGATCGCGTTCAGTCATTCGCCTGCACCGCGGGAAGCTCCCGCAGGACCGAACCGAGAATACCGTTCACGAACTTCGGGGCGTCGGCAGAGCAGTAACGCTTGGCGAGCTCTACGGCCTCGTCCATCACCACCTCGCGCGGCACGTCCCCGGCGTTCAGCTCGTGCACCGCGACCCGCATGATGTTGCGCTCGAGCGGCGCAACGCGCGAGAGCGTCCAGCCCTCTTTCACGAAGCGTTCAAGGGTCGCGTCGATCGCGTCGCGCTCGTCGAGCGTTTCAACGGCGAGCGATCGGGCAAACTCTGAGGTGTCGGTCTCGAAGACATCTTCAAGCGCGCGTCCGGTCAGATCGTGCTGGTAGAGCGCGAAAACCGCCTGCTTGCGCTGATCAGAACGTTTCAAGGACTAGCCGCGTGACATGTAGTCGCCGCTGCGCGTGTCGACCTTGACCACGTCACCGGTGTTGAGGAAAAGCGGCACGTTGACGGTCTTGCCGGTCTCGAGCGTCGCGGGCTTGTTGCCGCCTCCGCTCACGGTGTCGCCACGCACGCCGGGCTCGGTCTCGGTGATCTCCAGCACGACAGATGCGGGCAGCTGGATGTCTGAGAACTCGCCGTCGATGTAGAGCGCCTCGACCTCTGAGTTGGGCTTCACAAATCCCAGCGGCTCGGCGAGCGTCTCGAACGGAGCCGAGAGCTGGTCGAAGCTTTCGTTGTCCATGAAGTGCGCGTCCTGGCCGTCGCTGTAGAGGAACTGCAGCTTTTTCACTTCGGTCCGCACGGAGCGGAACTTCTCGCCGGCGCGGAAGGTCTTGTCGATCACGTTTCCGTCGCTCACGCGGCGCAGCTTGGTGCGCACGAAAGCGCCGCCCTTGCCCGGTTTCACATGCTGGAACTCGACGATCTTGAAAACGGTGCCGTCCACATCGATGTGGTTGCCGTTCTTGAACTGGTTGGTTGAAATCATGCCTTGAAGGCTAGATGGTCTCGCATGGGCCTATTCGTCGGTGTACGGCACGTCTGCAGCGTCGAGGGTCTCCCCTGCTTCACGCGCGCGCTTGTCGTTGCGGCGCTGCCAGAGGATGCCGGCCCCGAGGATCACGACCGGCAACAGGTAGAGCAGGTTGGCAAGCCAATGGCCGGCGTGGGCGAACGGGATTTCTGTCAGCAGAAGGCTCATGACGGTGACTGCGAAAGTAGCCAGAGGCCCAGGCACGTGAAGCCGACCATCACCACGAGCATCCACATCTGCGACTGCGCGGCGGCGCGCGCCCTGCCCCAGACAGCGATCGCCTTGTCGTGCGCGACGATCAGCCCGGCGATGTGGCCGCTGAGCAGTGCGAGCACCTGCACCCACCAGATCACTTTGCCCGAGACAAAGTAGTCAACCGGCGGCGCGCCGGAATTGCCCATCGGGTGCGCGATCACGTGCGGCAGCGCCTGCCCGACGAAGATCATGAACGAGAAGTAATGCGCAAGCAGATACCCGAGCGCGATCGGGACGAGCGACGGCGCGAACATCATCGACAACTCGCGCGGCGTCTTTTCGATGTGACTGGACTCCATGCCGGCAACGCCGAGGCGATAGAAGCCGGCGACGAGTGCGATCGAGGCCAGCAGCCCGAGCGTCGCGACCAACACCGACGGGTCTGCACCGGCGATCGTCTGCCAGAGCCCGCCCCGTTCGGCACCGTCAAAGACTGTGATTCCGATCGCCGTCGACACGAACGCCACAGTGCCGGCGAGCGGGGCGATGTCAGTTAGACCAGAGAGCGGCATCCGCACGCAGATCCGACCGTCGTCAACGGTCAGCGGCGAGATCCGACCGAAGAAGTCGAGGTAGACCCCGAATGCATCGCCGCGGTCGAGCCAGCGCTTTGCGCCGAACAGCGCCATGCCCAGGCACTGAAAGGCCGCATAGATCAGTGCGAGGGTCACAAGCACTGAAGGCTTGCGGCCGTCGTCGCCCCCGACGAGCTCGAGCCAGCCGAACATCGCCAGGCCGATTGCCGCCGGCCAGCGACCGACACGGTCGGGGTAGTCGAGGCGCGGCGGTGCGTGCCGGTGGTCCGGCCTGCGCCGCGACCGCAGCCAGGCGGCTGAAAGGCCAAGGGCGCGCCACGGGTTGAATGCCTTGAAAATGTTCCCGAAAACCGCCGAGATCAGCGGCAGCATCGTCCAGAAGAAGACGTAGACGAATGTCGGTACAACGTTCTGGTCGGCGTCCTGGTTGCCGGCGTAGCCGAAGTAGATCAGCGCGGCAAAAGCCGCGACGCCGACGGCGCCACAGATCGGCTCAAGGATGCGCGGAACCCTGAAGAGCGCGCGCAGGCGCGCGGTCTCCAGCCTCGGTTCGGTCCAGAGGGCGGCCAGGGCGAAGAACGAGACCGCAAGGACAAGCGCCGCGCCCCAGGCGAACAGCCAACCCGGGAGTGGCAGATCTGAGCGAACACCGAGCCCGTGGGCGAGCGGCAACGCTGTCAGGATCACGGATTGACCCGGAGCGTCCCGACGTCGACATGGCCCGACGGCGTGTGGAACTCGATCGGGAACTCACCGTCGATCTTCGCCTTGAACTTCACACGGACGATCCGACCCGGTTTCAGGGCCACAGACTTGTCGTACCCGTGTACATGCATCTCGCCGCTCGACTCTGACACCGCTCTGATCACCACAGTTTCGCCCTTGTCCACTGTGACCGTCCGGACCTTGGTCGCAGAAAGCACCGGCGAAACCGCGCCGGTCTGCGCCTTGGCTCCACCGCTCGAATCCTCGTCGACGTCGGACGGACTCGCGCCGCCGCTGTCCTCGCCCGAATCGCTCGGACTGGCGCCGCCGCTGTTGTCGTCACCGCTGTCCGGGCTGCCCCCGTTGTCGGTGCCGGTCGCGCCGGTCTGCTGCGTGGGGGTGGCGGTGTCGGTGGCGCCCGACGCCCCGGTTGCTGCGGTTGCCGGTTCTGACGGTTGCTGAACGGCGTCCGTCTGGTCGTTGCCGGTGCCGATCACCACCGCCGCCACGATGATGATCACAGCGCCGACCAACGCCAACGCCCAGCGCGTGTTCTTGCTCAAGTTGTTCTGCTCCTGATGAGTGGGGTGGCTCTGAACTTTACATCGTTTGGTGTAAGCATCAGCCGACCGTCACGAGTTCCTTTGCGAACGGCGTGAGTACGCGCGGCCCGTCTTCGGCGACCACCACGAGGTCCTCGATGCGGACTCCGAACTCGCCCTCCACGTAGACGCCCGGCTCGACGGTGACCACGTTTCCGGCCACCAGCGTCCCATCAGATCTGCTGGAGAGTGTCGGCAGTTCGTGCACCTCAATGCCCACTCCGTGGCCAAGGCTGTGTCCGAACTTCTCGCCCAGGCCCCCCGCGCTGATCACATCACGAGCCACCGCGTCGACGGCCTTGCACTCTGCGCCCACCACGACAGCGGCGAGCGCCTGCTGTTGCGCCTCGAGCACGAGCTCGTATGCAGCGCGGGCCGCGTCCGGGATCGGGCCCGTTGCGAAGGTCCGCGTGCAGTCCGAGCAGTACCCCCCGTTCACCACGCCAAGGTCGAGCACGACGAGCTGTCCGGCCTCGATCAGGACATCGCGCGGTTCAGCGTGCGGTAGGGCCCCGTGCGGGCCGGCCGCGACGATCGAAGGAAAGGAGATCCCGCTCGCGCCTCCTGCTCGTGCCAGCTCTTCGACACGCCAGGCGATGTCGCGCTCGGTGCGACCGATCAGGCCTTCCTCGGCCAGCGAGACGTAGATTGAGTCGCCGATCATCGCGGCGCGCGCGATTGCGTCGATCTCGTGATCGTCCTTGACTGCGCGGATCGCCTCGACCGCGCCGGCAGCGGGTACAAGCTCGACTGAGTCCGGCAGCTCGGCGATGAGGGCCTCATACGACTTGACGCGCATGTCTGCTTCGTCGAACCCGATGCGCACGGCAGGATCGAGCGCCTCGACGATGCGCTTGCGTGGCTCGGACCCGGCGTCGACGATCTCAAAGTACTCAGCCTGCTCGGCGGCCTGCACCGTGTAACGAAAGTCGGTCAGCAGGATCGCCCGCTCGGCGTCGATCGCCAACGTGCCGTTGGTTCCGCTGAACCCGGAGAGATAGCGGACGTTGTGCAGACCGGTGACCAGCAGGGCATCGAGCTCGCGCTCGATCATCGCGGCCCGCAGTCGTCTGATCCGCGCAGGCTCGGCGCTCACGCGCCGCCGTCCTGCTCGAGGCGCAGGGCCAGCACCTCGAGCGCCTCCCGGTAGCCGTCGACCCCCTTGCCGGAGATCGTCGCAAAGCAGAGCTCGCGGATCACCGACAGCTGGCGCCAGTCCTCTCGGGTCGCAATGTCAGAAAGATGCACCTCTACCGCAGGCAGGCCGGATATTTCGAGGGCGTCGCGGATCGCCCAGCTGTAGTGGGTCCAGGCACCGGGATTGAGGATCAGTCCGTCGTCCATCTCGCGCGCGCGGTGAAGGCGTTCGACAAATTCAGTCTCGCTGTTGGTCTGGAAGGTCGAGATCTCGAGCCCGAGCTCTTCGGCGAAGCCGTCGAGCTTGAACTCGAGTTCGTCGAGCGTGAGGGTGCCGTAGTGCTGGGCCGGGCGCGCGCCGAGCATGTCCAGGTTGACGCCGTGGAGAACTTCGATCCGATGCCTCATCGCAGCAGCTCCTTGACCGCAGCCTCAAGGTCAGCCGCCGGAACAAGATGCCCGGGGGTCACATTGCCCGGCTCCTTGATGAGTACGAACGGGACGCCTGCGCCGACGCGCTTCTTGTCGAGTCTGATCACGTCGAGCACCGTATCGAGCGGCAGGCCCTTCGCCTTCACCGGTAGTCCAGCCTGCTTGGACACGGCGATCACTTCTTCACGCAGCGCGTCGTTGCCCGAAAGCCGCAGCGCACCCGCCAGCCCGATACTCACCGCTTCGCCGTGCCGGAGCGTCCCGTAGCCGGCGACGGTCTCGATCGCATGTCCGATCGTGTGTCCGAGGTTGAGGATCTGCCGGACATTCTGGTCGCGCTCGTCCGCAGCGACGACCTTCAGCTTCGTGCGCGCGCACTCAAACACGATCCAAGGGTCGACCGGCTCCTTGAAGTCGACACCGCCAGAAACCTTTTTCCACAGTCGACCGCCCGAGATCAGCGCCGTCTTGATCACCTCGGCCCAGCCGGCGACGAGCTCGGGCCTGGGCAGATCGATGAGCGCGTTCGTGTCGACGAGCACGCCGTCGGGCTGGTGGTATGCACCCGCATAATTCTTTGCGGCCGGCAGGTCCACCCCTGTCTTCCCGCCGTAGGCGGAATCGACCTGGGCCACGAGGCTCGTCGGAACCTGCACGAACGGCGTGCCACGCTGGTAGATCGCCGCGCAGAAACCAGCCAGATCACCGACCACACCGCCACCGACCGCAGCGATCTGGCGACCTCGGGTGAACTCCTGCGCGGCCAGCGCCGAGCAGACGACTTCGACCTGCGCGAGCGTCTTCGACGTCTCTCCGGGCGGCACCACGATGCCTTCGTCGAGCCAGGGGTAGAGCTTGGCGATGTGCTCGTCGGTGACTGTCACCGCATCGCGGCGGGCGAGCCACAGGTCACCCTTCTCGAGCACGCCTGCGTCAAACACCGACGGGTAACCCCAGGTCTTCCCCGACGCCCAGATCATGCGTGCGCCCGCAGGGCGCGAAATCAGCTCGCGCAGCAGCGGCAAGGATTCGCGCAGCGTGGTCGAGCCGGAGTTCGCGATGATCGCGTCCGCGCAGTCCTCGTAGACCGGAGCGCGCTTGGCACAGAGCGAGCGGAAGGCGGCTTCATCGCGCGCCAGGGGCCGCTTGGACCTGCTCACTCTTGACCACGCGACGTCGGCAGAAACCTCCAGGTAGACAGAAAGGTGCTTCTTCAGAGCACGGCGAGTCTTTTTTGAACCGAGCGCGCCGCCGCCGAGCGCGATCACCTGCGGTGTTTCCCGCGCAAGCAGTTCAAGCACGACGGACTCTTCGACTTCGCGGAAGGCCGCCTCACCATGTTGGTCGAAGTAGCTCGGGATCGGCATGCCGATCCGCTCTTCGATCAGGCCGTCAGCGTCGGCCGACTCGCGACCGAGCGCCTTCGCAAGCCGCGTCGACGAGCTCGACTTGCCGGCGCCCATGAAGCCGGTCAAGACGAGATGCCGGGCCATAGGTCTAGTGACTCTCCTGGGCTGCAAAAAACACTTCGCCGGCAATTCTGTCCTGATAGGCGGACAGTGCGAGCTTCGTGTCGGCAATGTTGTCGCCGCCGAACTTCTCGAGATACGCGTTCGCGAAGACAAGCGCGGCCATCGCCTCGCCGACAACTCCGGCCGCGGGCACCGTGCAGGAGTCCGTGCGCTCTTTCAGGGCGGACGTCTCTGCGCCGGTCGTGATGTCAACGCTGCGCAACGGCTTCGTAAGAGTCGGCAACGGTTTCATCGCGCCCTTGACGATCACGGTTTCCCCGTTGGTCATGCCGCCCTCGATGCCACCGGCGTGGTTGGTCGTGCGGTGAAATCCAAAGGACTCGGTCGGGCCTTCGCCACCGGGGAAGATCTCATCATGCGCCTGCGATCCGGGAATGCCGGTCAGCTTGAAGCCGTCGCCGAAGCCGACGCCTTTGATCGCCTGGATCGAGCAGAAGGCCTGCGCGAGGCGGCCCTCAATGCGACCGTCCCAGCTGGAGTAGGAACCGATGCCCGGTACGAGCCCGAACACGAGCACCTCGAAGATGCCGCCCAGCGTCTCGTTCGCCTTGCGCTGAACGTCGATGTGGCGGATCATCAGCCGCTCGGTCTCTTTGTCGAGGCAGCGCACGGGCGACTCGTCGATGCCGTCAAAGTCATCAATCTGACGTGGCCGCGAAGGGACCGGCGCGTCGACCTCGCCGATGCGCGTGACATGACTGCGGATCGTCACACCAAGGTCGCGCAGAATCGCACGGGCGATCGCTCCGACGGCGACGCGGGCAGTTGTTTCACGGGCGCTGGCGCGCTCAAGAACGTTGCGCACGTCGTCATGGCCGAACTTCTGCACGCCCGGAAGGTCGGCGTGGCCCGGGCGCGGCAGGTGCACCGCAGCCACGTCTGCCTCTACCGGCCACGGATTCATGCGGTCTTCCCAGTTCGCGTAGTCACGGTTGGGAATCGAGAGCGCGATCGGTGTGCCGAGCGTCTTTCCGTGACGAATGCCCGAGACGACAACAGCCGCGTCCTTCTCGATCTTCATACGTCCGCCACGGCCATAGCCGAGCTGGCGGCGCGCGAGGTCGTAGTTCAGGTCATCGGGCGTCAGCTCCAGGCCGGCCGGAACACCTTCGATCACCGCGATCAGTCCGGGGCCGTGCGATTCGCCGGCAGTTGTGAAGCGCAATTGCATCGCGCCAAGCCTAGATCACGAGCGCGCCCGCAAAC
Source organism: Thermoleophilaceae bacterium (assembly GCA_016463365.1). The sequence continues at coordinate 28,803 of JAEMRJ010000006.1, forward strand.
CTGCGACGCAACTACCTGGTCACAGCTGAGAGCTTGATCTTCTCTGATCCGTCGTAGCGAATCGTGTAGGTGACGTCGTCACCCTGGATGTCGCGATAGTCGGCGAAGCGAACAGTGCCACCTCTTGCGAGCTTGACCTGACGGACCGGCTTGTTGTAGGAAATGTGTGCGCTCTTCTCTTTGATCACTTCGACATCGGTGACCACAAAGAGCACTGCGGAACTCTTGCCGACCGACAGCACCTTGACCGTCGGCTTCGCGCCGAAGTCGATCCAGCCGCCGGCACGCTTGCGCGCCTTCTGCCATGGCGTGTAGGACGAGTAAGTGGTGAGCTTGGCCGTGAACAGCGAAGTCGCTGCCGCTGCGGGGGCGCCGGCGCGCGTTGCCGCGGCGGCCTTTGCCGCCCTGGCCTTCTCGGCCCTGGTCTTCGACGCCGCGCCGGTCGCGCCGGTGGGCGGCGCTTCGTAGCCCTTTGCGGCGAACGGGTCGCGGCTCTTGCCGCGGAGCTCGCCGGGGGAGTCATCCAGGGTGAGCGACGGAGTCTTCGGTCCAGCGTCTGCGGCTGCCGTCGCGGTCCTGCTGCGCTCGGCACTGGCGTTCTCGCCGGACGGCGACATCAGAGTCATGATTGCGATCACGGCGAGCAGCGACGCTGCTCCGGCCAGCACCGGCATCGGCTTGGGCAGGATGCGGGCGATCTTTGTGTACATCGACGGTCCGCGACCGACGATGATTGCCTTCGGCTGCTTGGGCTGCTCAGGCTGCTTCTGCTTCTTCGGCTCGGTCTCTGCGACGGCCACGACTGCGGGTTCCACTGGCTTGGCCGGGGCCGGACCCTCAACAATCACTTCCTTGTCGACGAAGACTTCTTTTTCGACGATGATCGGTTTTTCGACGATGATCGGCTTCTCGACGATCCGCTCAACCTCGATGATCTTTTCGACTTCGCGGTCGACGAAGACTTCACGCTCGACGATCTTCTCGACCTCGCGGTCGACGAAGACCGGTCTGTCGACGTCGCGCTCAGTGATGGTTTCTCGCTCGACAATGACCGGGTTCACGTCCGCCAACGGCTCGATCCAGGCGAAAGTCGCCGGCTCAGCGCGCCTCGCAGGGCGCCGTTCGGTCCCTGTGCTGCGACGCGGACCGCGCACCCGAGGGTTGCCGGCCTTCAGCTTCACTTCGTGACCTTGGAGATGCTCTTCAGCGTCAACTTGTGTTCGGCGCCGTTCACATCGGTGAGCGTTGCGGTCTCGCCCTTCTTCAGAGTGAAGCTCCCGAAGGTCGCGTCCACAGGGACGCCGCTCGGGACAACCCCGTCAGATGCGATGAAGACAGCCTTGTCGTGCGCGTCGTTGGTGCCTGCATAGACAACCAGGGCTCCGTCGGACTCGGGAAGCTCGTCGCCTGCGACCACGTTCTTCTTGGTCGTACCGTCGAGCGAAACTGTGACCGTGTAGTAGACCGTCTTTGAGCCGCCGCTGTTTCCGCCGCTGTCGCCGCCGCCGGACTTGCCGCCGCCGGACTCGCCGGTGCCACTTGTCGAGCCACCCGATTCACCGGTCTTGTCGGTGCTGCCGCTGGCTGAGCCCGTCGCGCCTTCCGTCTCGGAACACGGACCGGATCCGGCCTCGGCAGTACAGATGATGCGCACCTTGAGGTCTGCGACCTTGCAGTCATAGACCTTCGGCTCGGACGATCCGACCCTGGTGCAGTCGTAGCCGTCGCCACTCCCGGCGAAGGGGTCCTCAGAGTTCGCAAGTGGGACTTCCTCTCCGAGCGAACTCCCTTCGATCAGAGAGACCTGGGCCACTCGGACCACCTTCTGCTCCGGGGCCGGCAGATCTGCCGTCGGCGGAGGGGGCGTCGGCGTCGAGGCCTTGGGCAGAACCATGACCGCAGCGACGATCGCCACGAGCAGCGCCGCTGCCGGGATCGCAAGCTTGCGCGCGTGCATGTCGCGCGCAACGTCCATCGCGCCGCGCTTGAGCGCGTCGATCTGCTTGTTCAGGTCGTCGGTTTTCACTGCGGCGACTCCCCGGTGGCCGCGTCGGCCTTCGCCGTCGTGTCGGCGGTGAGGTTTCCGGTGCCGGCCGGTGTTGTGCCGGGCACTTCTGCGCCGTTGGGAGTTGTCGCCCCCGCCAGCTTGTAACCGGTCATCGAAACTGCTGCTGTGAGGTCAGGGAAGGTCGTGACGCTCATCGCAATCGAGTTGATGTCGAGCAGGCGCCCGGTCACCTTGACACGGCCGTTGTTGACCTCGACCATGTCGAGCAGTCCGTTGTAGACGTCCTTGAGGCTGTAGAAGCTGCCCGTGAAGGTGAAGCTGTAGGTCTCGGCAGAGAGTCCGGCGGCGGTCGCCGCGATGTCTGTCAGCGAAGGCGAGTTTGCGCAGCTGACGGCCTCGGCCGCAGCTTCGGTCGATGCATTTGCGGCGTCGTTCGTGGCAACGGCCGCTTCGGCCTTGTCGCGGTCCTGGCCGACCCAGGTCTGCGCGGTCGAGCCCGTGGATCCGGACGCGCCCGTCGGCGCGGCAGCGCCGGTCGCGTCCGTAGCGCCCCCGGTCGCACCGGTCACGTCGCAGGTTGTCGCTCCGCTCGCGCCCACAGCAGCCCCGCCGGCGCTGGGCGCCGTGGTGAGGCTGACGAAGTTGACCTTCGAATCGACGCTGATGTCGTTGACCTGAACGAGCAGGCTTTCAAAGTCCTTGTCCGCCGGGATTGCCTTTCCAAGGCGAAGCAGACGCGAGTACGCGGCGGGCTTCACTTTCGCCACGTTCAGCGCCTGGGTCTGCTGGGCCTTGGCGGCGTCAAGTTCGGTCTGCGCTGCGACCTGTGCCTCCTGGGCCGTCTTGATCGCGCCCTGCTTCTTGTGGACGACCAGGAACCAGAACCCACCGAGCACCACGAAGGCGACGACGAAAGCAAGAACCTTCTGATCACGCTCTGTCATGCCCATGGCTACTTCGCTCCTGCCGGCGGCGGTGCCGGGGTCGGGGTGGTCGCGGCGGCCGGGTCGCCCGCGGCGGGTGCCGGCGCTGCGCCGGTGGCGCCGCTCGCGCCTGCGGCGCTGGCGTCAGGCTTGGGCAGACCGAGCAGGTCAATCGTGCGCGGCTTGTAACTGACGGTGAGTGCAAAGCCGAGCGGCGCGGGACCGCAGTTCTCTGTGCGAGCGGCCGTGCCGGTGTCGCCCGAGCTTGACGAGACCGTGCTCGAGGTTGACTCGACCTTGTCGACGCCGGGCATCGTTTTGAGCCAGGTCATGAAGCGCGAGTAACCGACCCAGCTCGAGGTGCAGCCCGCCAGCTCCATGCCAGCACCACTGGAGCTTGCGTCCTCACCAGATGAGCTGCTCGCCCCGGAAGACACAGTGATCGTGTTCAGCGTCGTGTCAGCCGGGATTGCGCGCGAGAGGTCATACAAGGCGTCGCCCCACGGGAATCGCGTCTTGGCGAGTCCGCCGACCAGCAGCGTGCGCGACTTTACGTCTGCGGCGATCTGGTCGGGAGACGTCGCGATGGCTGCAACCTTGCCGCGACTGCTCTGCGCCTCGGCGGTGATCGCAGCGGTCTGGTCTTCGATCGTGTGAAGTTTGTTCGAGTAGTGGATAGAGATGACCACCATCAGCAGCAGGACTGTCAGGCCACCGAGCACGCCGTAGGCAACGCGCGGGTCGCCATCGCCCGGTACGCGTGGGCGGAGCTCTTCCGGGATCAGGTTGACGGCCCTCATTGAGCGACCACCTCCTCGATCGCCAGGCCGGCCGCGAGCGTCAGGCGACGTTCATCGATGCCGGAGCCGGAAAGTGCTGAACTGTCGAGCGCGCCCAACGGAGCCGGTACTTCGACGGGCAGTCCGGTGCGCTGCGAAACCATCTCGGCGATTCCGGGGATGCTCGAACCCGGGCCGGCCAACATGATGCGGCTGACGCGGGCACTCGAATCCTGGACCGAATGGAAATCGATCGCTGCGGTCACGTCGTTGCTGACGCGTTCGGCGGCGTCGGTCAGCTCCTGGCGCGCGGCGGTGACGATGTCGCGTTCACCTTCGATTGTTTCGATCGGCGCGCTGAGACCGACGTGGTCCAGCCACATCTGAGCGTGAGCCGGAGTCAGGTTGACCCGCTCGCAGAGACGCGCTATCAATGCTTCGTAACCGACCGGCGTGGCGCGGGTGAACTTGCAGACGCGGCCTCGGGCGAGCGTCACGTTGAGCATGTCGCCGAAGTGGAGGTAGGCAATCGTTTCGCGCTGGGCCACGTCGCCCGGGTACATCACGCGGATAAGACTGAATGCTGCAAGGTCGACGCCCTGGAGCTTGATGCCTGCGTGACGCGCAGTGTCCATCAGCCCGTCGATCAGGCCACGGCTTGCGGCCACCAGCATGACGCTGAACTTCGGCGGGTCGCCGGTGTCGGCACCCGGGATCGTTTCCAGCACCTGGTAGTCCAGCACTGCTTCGTCGAGCGGCATCGGAATGTGGTCGCTGGCCTGGAAGCGCACCGCGGCGGCAAACTCTTTGCGGTCAGGGATGACCGGAGTCTCGATCGTGCGGATCACAACTCGCGGACTCGCGACGCTCATGCGCACCTTGTTAGGCAGGCCGTTGGCCGCAAAGAACTCGGCAATCGCGGAGCCGAGTCCTGCCGGGTCAGCGATCTCGCCGTCGACAACCAGCCCGGGATCGATCGTCGTGGCCGATGCGCTGCGAATGCGACCGTCGGAAACGCGCGCGGCTGCCAGCCCGCTGCCCGAAACATCAAGACCGGTCAGACCCTCTTGGCGGACCTTGCCGTTGATCGACTCCGCGGAGACGTTCTCAAGCGTCTCGTTGTGAGTCAGCGAGGGAGCTTCGGCTGCTTCGCCATCGCCGTCTGTGGCGGGCTTACGTGAGAATGAGAGCTGCATTTTTCCTTCGGTGCGGGAGGCGGTCGGATTGCCTTCAGTGGCGGTTTGACCGGGTTGGACAAGTTCCCTATCGGCATCGATGTCGGGGAGCTTTACCCGCCGGGGCTGCAGTGTGCAGGCGCGGCGTCATGGCTCGCCGGACGGCTTTGCCGGCAGGGCTCAAACGTTCATCGCCCGCTCATCCGGACGCGGTACATGTGCATGGTGGAAGCGTCTGCCGCAGGCGGATGATCTTCCAGGACGCCGCTGCGGGCGAGAGGAAGTGCGGCGGGGACTGCGACTTGAATGTGTAGTCGTAGACGTAGTTCTTGTAGTAGCCGGAGTCACCGTCTCCGACCATTCCACGAAAGCGCTGAGCCAGCGCACCGGTCAGGTTGATCGTTCCGACGACGACTCCACAACCTGCGCCGTCGACCGTGAACGAGTGCTGGAGGGCCAGAATCGCGGCCTGGACGACCGTGATCGGCGTCGTGCCCTGGCCGACCGTGTCGCGCTTACATGCCCCGTCGACTCCGTAGTTGTAGTCGGTGCTCGTCTTCATGTAGTGGCGGATGCGTACGTACTGGTTTGCGATCAGTCCGAGGACTGCCACTGGTGACGTCCCGCGCTGGATGTTGCCGACCACGCTGATGTCCGCCTCCGACCCGATTGTCAGAGACTTGTTGTATGTGCCGCTTACTTCAGCCAGTGCACAACCGACCGCCAGGCCCGGGTACTTCGCGTCGATGTTCGCCTGACAGCCCGTGACGCCGTTGTTGGCGACGTAGATGACGCCGGATGTCGGGAACGGATAGGTCGTCGCCGCTCCGCTGTTGACCAGCGCATTTGTGACTGTGAACGTGTTGTTGGAGTTGAGCACGATCCGCGTCGTCCCGAGAAATGTGTACCCCTGCGAGTCCGGGTCGCCGCTGTACGGGTCGGCATAGAGCTTCAAGTCGTCGTTCTGCTCTGGAAGGTCGAGATACTTCGCCGCCGGACCAGTGACGAGCGTGGTGCCCGTGTTCAGGCGTACGTTCGTCGAGGTGCAGTCGCTGGGCGGCGCACTGGTCGTGCCTGAGAGCGTGACGTTGTTGCGTCGGAATGGGCAGTAGCCCCGGCCGGCCCAGGCCTTTCCGTTGTCGTAGACCTCGATGCGGTCGCCCTTGTTCGCGTTGCCGAACAACACTCCAGTGCTTCCGAATGACTCAAGCAAAGCACTGTCGTTGGTGTGGAACGGGCCCTTGATCTGGTCGCCGTCGGCAAACTGGAGCTCTCCGCAACTGGTGTAGCGCCAGCGCCCGGGCAAGTTCTCGGCGCTCGACGGGAGCAGCGTCGAGTAGCCGGGATTGTCCTGGTAGTAGGCATCGCAGCGCTCAGGGTTGGCGATCGGCTGCAGCGCAGGGTCGATGCCTTCGTGGTCGGTGAAGTAGCCGTAGTCAAGGAAGCCGTTGCGTCGGAACTCGGCAACCACGGTGACCCGCTTCCAGTTGGCCTGGCGCCAGGTCTCGATTGCCGTCCCCGTGAGGTTTGCCGGGACCAGCGGTCCGGCGCGTCCGGTCACGGCGATGCGAAACGTTCCCGACGTGGGGTCGATCATGCGGTCTTCAGCCGTGGCGCTCGGCTTGCAGCTGCCGGAGGTCGGCTGTAGGTCGATCGTGTACTGCGTGTTGAACCCGCGGTCGGTCGCCGTGCCGGCGGTCGCCCACGGCAACCAGCGGCGCGTCGAGTGGCCGCTGGCACCGAAATCGTTGTCGTTCAGTGCCGTCTGGCCCAGGCCGTCGCCGGTGATCCCGGTGGGACGGTCGCAGGTCTTCCAGTGGCCGGAGTTCTCGGCCAGGTTCTGGACGTAGTCCGAGACGCCGCTCTGCGCGCGCTGGTAGGCGACGCGGCTCCACTTGTCCTTGTCGCTGAAGTTGATGTCGCTGTTGGCGGTCGCCCAGGCGGCCAGCGACAGCAACGTGCCGACCATCAACGCCATGCTCGCCGAAATCATCGAAAAGCCGTCCTCGCGATGCCCGAGCCGCGAAATCAGACTCGAGAGGCGCTTGTCGGTTCTGTGCAGTGTGTTCATCTGAGCTCCCGTTCGCTATCCGCAGATGCTCGGGTTGGTTCGCAGGTATGTGTCGGAGCTGAACGAGGCGGTGCGCACGTCGTTTGTGGAGGTGTTCTGTTTTCCGCTGTCGTTCTTGCTCTCGGCGAGGATCTTGAAATTCACACGGATGCGACCGATGTTGCCGAGCTGCGCAGTTGGCACGACTCCGGAAACACCGGTGATCGCCACGTCACTGCTGTCGTAGTACTGGAAGAACGGAACCCTCGAGAGTGCAGTCGTGCCGGTGATCTCGCTGGTCACGCCCTCGACGATCCTGCGCGAAACGGTCGGATTGACCTGGGCGGCGCCAGCAGTCGTGCCCATCACGTCCAGCGCGTTGGCGCCGGTCAGCGGCGACAGGTCGTAGCGGAAAGGAACCGACGTGTTGGTCGGCAGACGGTGACCGTCGACGAAGTAGCCGCTGCGGTAGGCGCCCAGGCGCGAAGTCGCTGATGTCGAGCCGTCGTTGAAGTAGAGGAAGCGTAGGTACGGGATGAACCCGACGCTGCTCGTGCTGCTGGTCGCGCCGCGGTTGACATCGGCGAAGAAGATCACCTTGTCCGGACCGGCGAACACGAAACTGTCGGCAGCCCCGGTGTAGACGGTCGTACCGTTGACGGCGTACTCGCCGGAGTAGAGGCATACCTGCGAACCGAGGCGCTGGTCGATCTGCGCCGAAAGTATGCGCCCCTGCGAAAGTGCGTTGACGCGGTCGGAGACCCGCTGCGAGCCGTTGAAAGAAATGACAACAAGCATGATCGCTGCAGAGATCACAACGCCGCCGATCAGCTCTGCGGTGAGCAGCTCCACGAGGGTCATGCCGCTCTCGTCCTTCAGCCTCTTCTTCCCCATGACGCTAGACCGCGCAGTTCGTGGTCGAGCCGTAGCTGTCCAGGGTTGGCGTGGACTGGGAAGTGGTGGGCCAGGACGCCGCAAAGGCCGCGTTCACGAAGGTCCGGTAACCAAGATCGATGTCAGTCGAGCTGAAGTAGACGGTGCCGCTGACCGTTGTCGGGGTCTGAAGTGTGTTGGAGAAGCTGGTGGTGCGCCGGGTCGCCTTCCACGGGAAGGTCACGCAGACGTCGTAACGACCGACGGGCAGCGACTCGGCGTCGGGTGCGAGCCTCACACCACTCGCGTTCACAGTGCCCAGCGTCTGCCAGGTGTTCACGAGATTGGTGGACGGCCTGCACCGCGCGGTCGCGGTCGATCCGTCGGTGTCGGATTTGAGCTTGACGCGTACGGTGGCGGGTGAGTTGAATGCAAGGCCGTAGTAGTACGTCCTGCTTCCGAAGGTCGGACTCGGCGGTCCTGTCACGCCGCTCAGGCTCAGCGTCGTACGAATCTGTGAAAGCCAGAGCGAATGCGCATAGCCGGTGCTGCCCGGGAGCCAGGCGGAGTCGCTGGCGTTGGCCGGCAGCGGCAACTGATAGTTGGATCCGTCGGTCACCCCGATGTTCGGGTTGTTGATGTCGCAGGGTCCTGCCCACGTCGCGTAGCCGGCCGCATTGGCGAACATCGAGGTCGGGAGACTCGCTGCCGACGGCGTGTTCACGTGCGGCATGAAAGAGAGCCCCGACGGGACATGTGAGTAGTCGGTCGTGGGCGAGGCCTTGATCTGGTCGGTCGCACCGACCCAGCTGCCGAAGAAGGGGTTCGTGTTGCCGTTGGCGGTACGGACCTCGTAGTTTGCGTTGGTGCCCGTGCTTGTGTAGAACCGCGTCGTAACCGGGACCGGCAGGTCGATTCGGACCTCGCGCGAGAGCGCGCCGCGGTCGGGCATCACCACCGGTAGCGACACCTTGTTGATCGAACTCGAGTTCGTCATGTAGATGTCCTGCTTGGAGGTGACAGGGACCTTCACCACATACGTGTTCCGGACAAGGCCGGTGAAGAGCACGCAACCGGTGGTTGTGTTGATCGCCTCGGTGCGGAGTGGAGTGGTGTTGCCGGCGATGTAAAGCTCGATGTTGCTGGTGATGCCGGCTACGCCGTTGTTGCGATTGAGCACGTAGACGCGCAACGTTCCGGTGTCAGCCTGCACGCCGCCGCCCTCAGGAGAGAAATACGTGTCGAGCGAAGCCGGTGATGAGAGGTAGGACGACGAACTCCCGGACGCGCTGTTGAGCTGCCCGGCGTAGGTCACCTTCACGCGGATGTAGATGTAGCGCGCGGCACCTCCGCCCGACGAGTAAGCGACTTCGCAGGCATCCTGGCGGTCACTACCCAGCCCGGTCACGTAGTAGGCACTGCGTTCGACCGTGTAGGTGGTGCCCTTGTAGACGACCGTCTTCGTGGTGTTGTCGTAGGTGTTGATCAGTCCGTTGATGTCCTGACCGGCCTTGCTGCGAAGGAAGTTGATCTCATTCTGGGCGACAACCAGAGCCTGGGTCTTTTTCGCGTTGCTTGCGACGCTCGCGGTGCTTCCGTTGAACGCCATCGTCGTCCCGACGAAGGCCAGAACGACCACGACCGAGGACGCAAGCGCGTCGACCAGCGCCCAACCTCGCTCATCCCTGAGCCGTCGGCGAAGCACGCCGAAGAATGAATGCGATCCATGCATCTCTGGAAACATCGGTCAGCAGCGGGGATCGCTTGAATTGCGAAACCCGCCGAGTCACTCAGAAGTCCAAAATATGGACGAACCCTAAAGTGGCCCCCATAGGGTCGCCAACCCAGCTACCTGGACAATCATTCAGGGCTGGCGAATGTGTCCAGATACCACTGCACGACATCCTCGCCCCAGAAAAGTCCGAAAACACCGCCGAGCGCCATGAACGGGGCGAACGGCAGGGCGGTTTTGCGGCCGGCGGCGACCCCGCGGGTCGCCATCACGCCAAGCCCGACGACCGTTCCGAGAAAAAACGCCATCAACATCGACGGCGCGATCGCGCGCCCGAGATAGAGGCCCATCACGCCGGCGAGTTTCACATCGCCCATACCCATCCCCCGGGGGTATGCCAACGCGACCAGAAACATCAACGTGAACGCGATCACAGCAGACAAGGTCCAGGTCAACCAGTCGTCGGGGTACGCCAATGCCTGGGCAACCACGCCGAAGAGTAGGGACACAAAGAGCACCTTGTTGGGCACGATGCGCTTGTCGATGTCGGAGTTGGCGACGATCACCAGCGTCGAAACCAGAAGCAGAGCCGGGATCAACTCGACGTGCCAGCCGAACTTTGCTCCGCAGGCCGCGAACAGCACAGCGGTGATCAGTTCAAAAGCCGGATAGCGCCAAGAGATCTGCGCACCGCAGCTGCGGCACTTTCCGCGCAGCAGGAGCCAACCGATCACCGGCAGGTTGTCACGCGCCGAGATCTGCGCGTCGCAGCTCGGGCAGTGTGATCGCGCCGGACTCCACGGCGTCTGGTCCCGCGGGAGGCGGTAGGCGACGACGTTGAAGAAGCTGCCGAGCGGCAGCCCGATCAGGAAAAGCGCGATCGCGACCAGAAGGTTTTCAGGGTTGCTCGACATAGATCAGGAAGTTCGCCGCTGGCGGCGCCTTTCCTACGGCGGTGGCGCCCGATTGCAGCCCTGTCACCAGGTGCCGGTGGATTTGCAGCCGCCCGTGTTGGCAACGGTGCATGTGCGCACTATCCCGGTGCCGGTCTCGGCCATGCTGAAGCGATTTCCCGCCTCAGAGTCGTAGGAGATGCAGTAGGTGGCTCGCGTCGGGGCAACTGCGTCGCACACGCCTGCTGAGCTGTTGAGGCTTCCGACCTGCGCCGTCGACGCCGGACCACACTGGCCGTTCTGGATCGTTGCATCGATCGCTGTGAGCGAAGAGAGCGGCGCGCCCAGGAAGCTCCCGGTCTCTGCCTGATAGCTCATGATCGCAGTCTGCATGTTCTTTGCCATTGACTTGGCGCAGGCGTCCTGGCCTTTCGATCGCTGGCCAAGAAACGCAGGCAACGCGATCGCGGCGAGGATGCCGATGATCAGGATCACAACGAGAAGCTCGACCAGCGTGAAGCCGTCTGAGTTCTTGAGATTGCGAGCGCGACTGCAGAACATCATGCTCTTGCTGTCGGCATCGCGGGCTGCTGATGCAACCCTAGGTTCCACCACCCATGGACTTATGGACTAGACGGGTGATTCTCAATCTGAGAACGCAAAGGGTCGGAGCGCCCGCGCCCCGACCCTTTGAAACGTCATCACCTGTCCGTGCTACCAGGTGCCGTTACCGCCGACCGTGCCGTTGCATCCACCGGCATTGCTGGCCGCCGGAATGCTGCAGGCTCGTGACACTGCGCCGCCGCTCTCAGCGATCGAGAACGTGTTGGAGCTCATCGACGCGGACGAAACGCAGAACTGCGTTGCGGACGCGGTGCCGGTGCAGGCTCCACCGGACGCGGTTGCTCCGACGCCCAACGGTGCGCAGCTGCCACCAGAAGTCGAACCGGTGATCGAAGACTCGATCGTCGAGAGGTTCGCGACGGTGATGCCGACGTACGTGTTGTTGTCGGTCTGGTAGGTCTTGGCAGCCGTCTGCATCTGCTTTGCCATTGACTTGGCACATGCGTCCTGGCCCTTGTAGCGCTGGTTCAGGAATGACGGAATGGCGATCGCGGCAAGGATGCCGATGATCAGGATGACCACGAGGAGTTCGATGAGGGTGAAGCCCTCTTCGCTCTCAGCGCGGTTGCGGATTTTTTCAAACATTTCTTGCTCCTCTTACGAAATTTGCCCGGATGTTTCTGTTTCGGAAGATCGAGCGAAATGTCGCTCACCGATCCCAGGCTGCTGTCCTGTCCCGTGAGTTATCGAACTGTCAGCCCGGATACTTGACCTAGGTTCTTGACCGGATGGACAAATGAACGATGTCTTGCTACCTAAGGGTCCGAGCAGCGTGATACGCACCGATCGGATCAGCCAAGAAATCGCTATTTTGCAGGGATTCTTCGGAATCCTTGCGATCAGGTGGCGCTACTGAACTTCGTCGTAGAGCTTGAACATCGGCATGTACATCGCGACAACGATGAAGCCGACGATGCCACCGACGAGGATGATCATCACCGGTTCGAGGATCGATGTCAGTGCCTTCACGGCGGCGTCGACCTCGTCTTCGTAGAAGTCTGCAACCTTGCTCAGCATCTGATCGAGCGCGCCGGTCTCTTCGCCGGAACTGATCATGTGTCCGACCATCGACGGAAAAACCGGTGAGGACTTCAGCGGCGCAGCAACGGAGCCGCCCGTTTCGACCGAGTGCTGGACGCCTTCCATTGCGAGCAGAATCTCGTTGTTGCCAGCAGTGCGGCCGGCAGTGTCGATGCACTGAAGGATCGGCACGCCGGCGGCGGTCAGCGACGCGAATGAGCGTGCCCAGCGGGCCAGGGCAACCTTGTGGATGATGTCGCCGATCTTGAACGGGACGCGCAGCAGAAACTTGTGCCACAGGCGGTGCCCCGACGGTGTTGCCTTCCACTTCTTGAAAGCGAACCAGATCGTCGGTGGAGCGAAGATCAGGATGTACCAGTACTTGTTGATCGTGTTGGAGAGCGTCACACAGACGCGGGTGATCATCGGCAGTTCACTGCCGAGATCTTCAAAGATTCCCGAGAAAATCGGCACCAGGAACGTCAGCAGCGCGATCAACACGACGAACGCAAAAATCATGATCACCGACGGGTACATCATCGCGCTCTTGACCTGGCGGCGCAGTGACTCGTCCTTTTCGAGCTGAGTGGCCACGCGTCGGAGCGTGTCCTCGAGGATTCCGCCCGCTTCACCTGCGCGGACCATCGCGACATAGAGCTCGTTGAATGTGTTGGGGTGACGGGCGAGCGCGTCACCGAGCGAAGAACCTGCCTCGATGTCTTCACGGACCGCTGCAATGTCTGCCTGGAGCACCTCATCGTCGGTCTGCTCTTCGAGGATGTACATCGCGCGAAGCAGCGACATGCCGGAGTCGATCATCGTCGAAAGCTGGCGCGTGAAGACGACCAGCGACTTCCCTTTGACCTTTTTGAAGCGACCGAAGAGGTCGCCGATGTCTGTGTTCTTCTGCTCGTCGATCTGAACGACGACGAGACCCTTGCCGCGAAGGTGTTCGGTTACGCCGAGCTTGCTCTCGGCTTCGATCTCACCCTCGATCGAACGCCCGATCGCCGGGTCAATTGCTTTGTATGCGTACGCGCCCATTCAGTTCAACCGATGCCCTCAGGCAACCTGACCCTGGCCGTTGAGGCTCGACACACCGGCTGCAGCGTCCGAGCCGATCAGGCGCTTGAGGTCACCGGGCGACGAGGAACGCGTTTCTGCGAGCGCCCTGCTGATCACGCCGGCGCGGACGAAGTCCGCAAGCGCCGAGTCCATCGTCTGCATTCCGTGCTGACCACCGGTCTGGAGCACGCTGTAAATCTGGTGGGTCTTGCCTTCGCGGATCAGGTTGCGGATTGCGGGCGTCGGGATCAGCACCTCACAGACGGCCGCTCGGCCCGAACCGTCTGCGCGCGGCAGCAGCTGCTGGGTGACGACGCCCTGGAGCGCCATCGAGAGCTGCACCCGTACCTGCTCCTGCTGAGCCGGCGGGAAGACGTCGATCACACGGTCGATCGTGGACGAAGCGTCCTGGGTGTGCAGCGTGCCGAACACAAGGTGGCCGGTCTCAGCGGCGGTGAGTGCGGTCGAGATCGTCTCGAGGTCGCGCATTTCGCCGACGAGGATGACGTCCGGGTCCTGACGCAGCGCGGCCTTGAGGCCGAGTGCGAAGTTTTCGGCGTCCGTGCCGATTTCACGTTGGTTGACGATGCAGTTCTTGTGGCGGTGAAGAAATTCGATCGGGTCCTCGATCGTGAGGATGTGGTCGTGACGGGTCTCGTTGATCTCGTTGATCACGGCCGCCAGCGAGGTCGACTTGCCGGAACCGGTCGGACCGGTCACGAGCACCAGGCCGCGGGGCTTGTTCACGAATTCGTGCATGACACGCGGGAGCGCAAGGTCTTCGATCGACTTGATGTCGGACGGGATCAGGCGGAAGGCGGCGCTCATCGCGTTGCGCTGGAAGAAGCAGTTGATGCGGAACCGGGCCATGCGCGGGACCGAGTACGCGAAGTCGAGCTGCAGGTTCTCCTCGAGGCGCTGGCGCTGGTCGTTGGAGAGGATTCCGTAGATGATCGCGCGGGTCTGGTTGGGCGTGAGCGGGCCGTAGCCGTCGAGACCGACAAGCGTGCCCTTTTCACGAATTGTCGGCGGTGCGCCGGCCGTGATGTGAAGGTCGGACGCGCCACGGTTCACCATCTGCGTGATGATGTCTGCGAAGTCGATTGCCTGCTCGGTGTTCATCAAGAAACTTTCCTGAAGGTGTGTTGCCGTGCCGGTGGGCGGAGGGTCCCGAACACGGTCCTGAACTGCTTCTCATTGCTTGTCGGCAGCATTGCGTCCAGCCCTTAGCTCTGCACCGGTATCTGTGCGGGTCGGCTCATGTCACGCCTGTCACGCGGGCGACTTCCTCGACGGTCGTCCCCTTCTCGATGATCTTTGTCAGACCCGCCTGACGGAGCGTGTCCATGCCCTCGTCGATCGCCTGATCCTCAAGCTCCTGGCTGTTGGCCCGCTCAAGAATCATCGACCGGATCGTTTCGGTGATCGGGAGCACCTCATACAGACCGACCCGGCCCTTGTAGCCGTTCGAGCAACGCGGGCAACCGACCGCGCGGACGCCGTCGATGTCCTTTTCGGCTTTGAATCCACTGGTGCGCAGCTGATCGGCCGTGATCCGCACCGGCTCGGCGCACTGGCTGCAGACCCGTCGAGCGAGTCGCTGGTTGACGACAACTTCAAGCGAGGTCGCCGTCAGGAACGGCTCGACGCCCATCTCCGAAAGCCGGGTGACGGTGGTGGCCGCAGAGTTTGTGTGCAGCGTCGAGAGCACGAGGTGTCCGGTCAGAGCCGCTTCAATGGCGATCTGAGCCGTCTCTCCGTCTCGAATTTCACCGACCATGATGATGTCGGGGTCGGAGCGCAACGCGGCTTTCAGGCCGGCGGCGAAGGTCAGGCCCGCTTTGTTGTTGACCTGGACCTGACTGATTCCGTTGAGCTGATATTCGACGGGGTCCTCGATCGTGAGAATCGAGCGTTCGATCGTGTTGAGCTGGTTGACGGCGGCGTAGAGCGAAGTGGTCTTACCCGAACCGGTCGGTCCGGTGACCAGTACGGCGCCGTACGGGCTCATGAAACCGGTTTTGAAGCGTTCGCCCGCGGTGCCGGTCATACCGAGGTCGTCGAAGGTCAGCTGCGTCGAGGACTTGTCGAGAATTCGGATGACGATCTTTTCGCCGAAGACCGAAGGCAGGCTCACGACACGAAGGTCCACCGAGACGGCGCCGACCCGCAACGCCACGCGGCCGTCCTGCGGAACGCGTTTTTCAGCGATGTTCATGTCGGCCATGATCTTGAGGCGGCTGATCATGCCGCTGACCATCTTGCGCGGGACCGTGGTTGCGCGCTGGAGCACGCCGTCGACGCGGAAGCGGACGCGCATCTCCTTGCCCTCGGGCTCGAAGTGAAGGTCTGACGCGCCGACCGTGACGGCCTGCACGAGAATCGAGTTGACGAGCTTGACGACCGGTGCGTCGGTGGCCGTCTCGCGCACATCAAGCTGAATCGCCTCGTCTTCGTCGTCGTCGTCGAAGGCCTCTGTCACCGCGTCGTCGAGATTGGTCAGGCGCGTGAACGCGCCGGCAAGGTCATCCGGAGCGGCGACCGCCGGCCGCAGCTCCTTCTTGAGCATCAGCTTGAGGTCGTCGAGCGCAAGGACGTTGGCCGGGTTGGCCATCGCGACCAGCACGGAGCCGTCCTCGTACTGACGTACGGGCAGAACCTCGTAGGAGCGGGCCTTTTCAGCTGAAATGATCGTCGCCACCGACATGTCGATCTCGAAACTCGAGAGGTCGATGTAGTTGATTCCGAACTTCTCAGCCGTCGCACGCGCCAGCTGATCGGTACTCACCACGCTGTCAGCCATCAGCACCTGTTCAGGCGTTATCCCTTGCGCCTGAGCCTTGGCCACGGCAGATTCGAGGTGAAGTGATCCGACAAATCCCAGTCGCACAAGCGCGTCGAGCACCGTCGGCGGCGTTCGGCCAGCCTGTTTGAGCGTGGGGGCGTAGA